>JALDXM010000001.1:0-17406 GCA_032155085.1 Actinomycetota bacterium
GGACAAGGTCTTGATTCGGCAGAAGGCCTTTCGCGGCCTGCGTTACGCCGGTGACCCGCGTGGTGTCCAGGTCTGGGGGGACAAACTGGTGCTCGAAACTCTCGCTGCCGCGACTGGTTCGGAGGTCGTCGACCCCCTCTCGTTGCTTGGCCCAGAGCCGTCCCCAGAGACGAAGAGTCGCACAGGGGACGTCCTCCTCCTGGCACCCTCGGGCCAGGTCCTTCTCCCCCCTGGCTTCGACAAGCGACTGATGAGCTATCACGGCGGGCTCGAACCGGCCGAGATCGAGATCCCACTTCTGATTGGCTGAGCCGATCCTGGTTTGCATAAACCGGGCTGGGGGTAGGTGATCGCGGCCTGAAGGCCCCAACAGAAGGATTCCATGGTGCCCGACCTGACAGGGACTGTCGTCGCCATCATCGATAGCCAGCAAGACGGGCGTGATGCCGTGGCAGCCCTATCCGGCGAGCAGTTCGATGTCGAGATCCTGGATGGCGAGGAGGGAAGGGCCTATCTATCGGAGGACCACGAGGAGGGCATGACGGGGGTGGTGAAGAAACTCGCCCTTGCCTTCGGGGACGAGGTCCGGATCGTCGATCGCCTCGACCGGGCTCTCGAGGATGGGCGGTCGGTGATCGTGGTGAATGTGGACGAGGATCGGGCTGCCGAGGTGGCCACCATCCTGGAAGAACATGGCGGGCATGACATGTGGCGGCTTGGCGAATGGAGCTTCAACCGCATCGGGTCAGAAGGCTCCGGGGAGGGCTGACCGACCATGGCCTCCGGTCGTCACACGATTGCCGTCTTTGCCCCGCATCTGACCCTCACGGTTACCATCGAAAAGGCCCCCGAGGCAGCCCCCGACGACATCCACATCCACCCCGGGGGGCAAGGTTTCTGGGTGGCCCGGATGCTGCGTCATCTCAAGGAACGGCCCCTGCTGTGCGGTCCCGTAGGAGGCGAGGCCGGTGCCGTGTTGAGAAACCTGATCGAGATCTGGGGGATCGACCTCAGCCCGGTGGAGGTCCAAGAGGCATCGCCGGCCACCGTCCAGGACCGCCGATCTGGTGATCGAAGCCCGGTAGCCGAGGCCACGGCCGGGACCCTGGCTCGCCACGAGCTCGACGATGCTTACGGGAGGATCCTCGACCACGCCCTTTCCTGTGAGGTCATGGTCATCACGGGCCAGCCGAGCGAGATTGTCCCGGTCGACACGTACCGGCGACTGGGTCACGACCTCAACTCCGCAGATGTTCGTGTGGTAGGCGACTTCCATGGCAGGGAGCTCGACGCGTTCCTGGAGGGGGGCCGGCTCGACATCTTGAAGGTGAGCGACGAAGACCTCGTCGACGACGGAAGACCGGCGCCGGACGATGAAGCGACCGCTGTGACGGAATTGCAGCGTCTCCACGATGCCGGAGCGCAGAACGTCGTGATCTCTCGAGGCGACCGACCTGCCTTGGCGCTCGTCGATGGCACGACATACCGGGTGACCGGCCCGGCATTAGAGGCAGTCGACTACAGGGGCGCGGGCGACTCGATGACAGCAGGCCTGTCGGCCGCGCTTAGACGCGGGCTAGGGCCCGAGGAGTCCCTACGGCTCGGGGCCGGAGCCGGGGCCGCCAACGTCACGAGGCACGGCTTGGGCAGTGCGTCGGATGACTTGATCCCGCGTCTGGCCGAGAGAGTAAAGGTCGAGGTCCTGGTCCCGGCAAGAAGATGACCTTCCCCGCCCCATGACCCCCCGGACCGACCTGCCACGCGTTGTCGTCACCAATGACGACGGCATCGACTCCCCCGGGCTCCTCAAGCTTGCAGCCAAGCTGGCTGAAGACTTTGACGTGGTGGTGGCGGCACCTGCCACGGACATGTCCGGGAGCGGGACCGGCATCGGGGGCTTCGATCCGGTCAAGGGCGTCGACCTGACCACGGTCGACCTGGACGGAGGCTTGCAGGCCTACACGATCGCCGGGCCGCCCGGACTGGCGGTCATGGCCGCCGCCCTTGGTGCATTCGGGCGCTTCCCCGACCTCGTGGTGTCGGGAGTAAATGCCGGGATGAACACTGGTCACTCCATCATCCACTCCGGCACGGTTGGGGCTGCTCTGACCGCTCGCACCTTCCGTAGTCGGGGGATTGCCGTCAGCGTTGCTCAGTCCGACCCGTGGCAGTGGGAAACGGCCGTCGCAGTCGGGCATTCCGCAGCCCGCTGGATCATGGGGCGGAGCCACGGTCCTTATGTGCTCAACATCAACGTCCCCGGTGTGCCAATCGACGAGATCAATGGGATCCACTGGGCTGACCTCGACGAGTTCGGATATTTCCGTGTGGCCAACGCCGACGTAGTGGACCGAAAGCTCCAGTTCGTGGTTGGGTCTTCCTCGGCAGGCACCGACCCGGCGAGCGACACGGCCCTCATCGCCAAGAACTACGTGACGATCACCCCACTATCCACGATCGAGCCGGCCGGGTTCCCCAACCTGGACGCAGCAGCCGTGTGGAGCCCCAGTGCAGCGAAGGACCGGTTTTGAGGCGCATCCGGCGTGGTATGGCTCCTCCACATCGATTCAGGAGCACTTATGCAATGCGCGCATGATGCCTGTACCTGTTTGGTGATCGAGACCGGCGAGTTCTGCAGCGAGGCATGCGAGCTCGGCACGATGACCGGCGGGTTCTGCGGTTGTAACCACGCCGCTTGCCGGGCAAGTCGGCCCAACGCCCCCGCCATCGACCAGTCGTGAACCGAACCAATCTGATCGGCGGGGCGGCTATTGGCGCAGCCATCGTCTACTTCTTCGACGGTGCACAAGGGCGGCGGCGGCGCAGCCACCTGGCTCAAACGGTGAAAGGGCTCACCGCCTCAATAGGTGGCTCGATGCAATCCCGCCGTCTCGCCAGGGAGACACGTGAGAAATCCAGATCGTGGGAGGTGCCGATGGCTACCGTGAACATCGACATCGACCAGGGGACGGTCACGTTGCGCGGTGCGTTCCCCCCGAGCGATGCACCCCAGACCGGGGGCAGGCCGCACCGAGGCCTCATCCGGAATAGGGGTCATGCGGAGGCCAGGCCCGGTTTCGACGGGTCGGCTCAGGGGTAACAACCCACCAACCCAGGAATGCGATGTCTCCCCACACGTCCACGCCGGATTCCCTGCACGGTCAGCACCCAGATGCACATTCTGAGGAGCTGAGCACCCTCAGCGCCGCCTACCCCGATCCCGATACGGCTGGAGAGGTAGTCGATCACCTTGAGAAGGCAGGCCTGCGCCCACGTGTGATCGCACCGATGGGGCCCTGGACGCTTTCCTCCTTGCCGGACCCGGCGAGCAAGTTCTTCGAGCACCCGCTCATCACATCGGCCGTCGGAGCGCTCGGTCTTGGCTTGGTGACTGCACTCGCCTCCCTGATCTGGCTCGATGGCCGTCATTGGGTGATCTATGGCGTCCTCGGCATGGCTGTTGGCGTCTTGACGGGGTGGATAGGCAGTGCGATGTCGGCAACGGCCCAGCCCGCGCGCGACGAGGAGCTCCTCGCCCATCGGCGGCCCGGGCTCACGGTGGAGGGCGAGGCAGCCGAATACCGGCAGGCCAAGATGGCGGAGAAAGTCATGGGCCAGCACGAACCCACCGTTTTCACGGCAACGACTCGGCCCGGCCCTGGGGCTCGTTCGGAGCGGGTGATGTGGCATCACGACGAAGGTTTGTCACCTCTCGAGGCCCTCGGCCTCTGGGTGGAAGAACGAGACAGACAACCCAGTCGGGCAACGGCGCCTCCCCGTGGGAGACATATCGCCGGCGATCGCGCCAGATCCTGACCGACCGCGAACGCTGAGCTCACCGCGGGGACCTTTTGCACTACGACCGTAGTGCTAATTAGATTCTCGACTTGTCAGGTTGGCCTAACGAGTTGGAGGATTGTGATGCGAAGAGCCCTCTCCGGAGCTCTCTTGCTCGTAATGACCGCCGTCGCCTGTGGTGGCCAGGGAGGATCGGATGACGGCCCTCTGGTGATCTACTCGGGGCGATCAGAAGAGCTCGTCGCACCCCTGATCGAGGACTTCGAGTCCAGCAGCGGACTCGATGTCGAGGTTCGGTATGCGGACTCGAGCGAGCTGGCGGCGACCTTGCTCGCCGAGGGCGAGGAGACCGAAGCCGACGTCTTCTTCGCCCAGGACCCCGCCTCGCTCGGCGCCGTGGCCGACCTCATGGCCGAACTACCGGAATCGACCCTGAACCAGGTCGACGACAAGTACCAGGACCAAGGTGGACGATGGGTCGGCACCTCTGGTCGGGTGCGGGTAGTAGTGCACAACACCGGCTCTGACGTGCCCCTCCCCCAGACCATCGATGAAGTCACGGGCCCAGAATGGGCCTCACAGCTCGGGATAGCGCCGACGAATGGCTCGTTCCTGGCCTTCATCTCGGCGATGATCCTCGAGCGAGGTGAGGACGGGACACGTCAGTGGCTGGCGGCCCTCGCCGCCAACGATCCGGTCGAGTTCGACGGGAACGCTCCAATCGTCGAGGCCACCGATAACGGCGAACTGTCCGCCGGGTTGGTCAACCACTACTACCTCCTGCGTCTCCGCGCAGAAGGAGCCGGTGAAAGCTCGGAGAACTGGTTCATCCCCGCCGGCGACGTCGGCTCACTCGTCATGCCGGCTGGCGCAGCGATCTCGGCTGGAACGGCAAACCCCGACGTCGCCCAGCAATTCGTGGACTTCCTGCTCGCCGAAGATTCGCAGGGCTATTTCGCCACGGAGACCTTCGAGTATCCGCTCGTAGACGGTGTCGCACCGCCCGACGGAGCGCCGGCCCTCTCCGAGATCAACTCGCCTGAGATCGACCTCAGCGAACTGGCTGGCGTCCTCGACCTGGCCACCAGCCTTGTAGCCGAGGCCGGCCTGGTCTGATGTGACTGCCGGGCCGGTCATTGCACGGCGCCCACCGGCCATGGCCGTGCGTCGTCCCGGTTACGGGGGCTGGTGGGCAGCGGCAGGTGTCGCCTTGCTCCCGACCGTGATACCGCCGGTGAGCCTGCTGTTTCAGGTGGTGGGTAGCGGCGCGGCTCTCGTGATCCCAACGGATCGGCTCTTCGAGCTAATGATCAACACGGCCCTGCTCACCGCGTCGGTCACCATCACATCGGTCCTCATTGGGCTGGCGACCGCATGGATCACCACCAGGGTTCGGCTCCGATGGAGAAAAGGTTGGATGACCCTCGCCGCCCTTCCCCTTGTCGTGCCCTCATATGTGGCGGCGTTGACTCTGATATCGGCGACCGGCCCAGGCGGCCTACTTCCAGCCGTCCCCACTCCGTATGGATTCGTCGGGTCGTGGCTGGTGCTGGCCGTGTTCACCGCACCGCTGGCCCATCTCAGCCTCATCCCTGGGCTGAGGGCGATAGACCCGGCAACCGAGGAGGCGGCGACCGGCCTCGGGGCCACCCGATGGAAGGTCTTCCGCACGGTGACTCTCCCCCAGCTACGACCCACCATGGTGGCGTCCGGGCTCCTCGTCGGCCTTTACACGATCTCGGACTTCGGAGCAGTGTCATTGCTTCGCTACGACACCTTCACCCGTGCGATCTACACCCTCTACCGGGGGCAGATCGATCGCCGGCCATCCGCGACGTTGTCGCTGATCCTGATGGCCCTCGCCATCCTCATTCTCCTCGTCGAGCGCCGGTACCGGTCCCGCGCGGCGCTGCATGGTCGCCGGCCACGCCGGGCCCGCCCTCTCCTCGCCCTTTCGCCTCGCGGAAGCTGGCTGGCGATCTCGGTCCTGAGTCTCTACGCGTTCATCTCGCTCGGGCTGCCCCTCGTGGTGATGGGGATGACGCTGAGCCGGGGCATCGACGCCGGTCAGGCCATCGGGTCACCAGCGGTCGAGGCCGTCAGGTCGCTCGGTGTGGCCCTGGTCGCGTCGCTGTTGACCGTCGCGCTCGCCTTCCCGGTCGCCATGGTGATCACGAGACGGCCGGGCAGATTGTCGGGGTGGGTCGAGTCGGCGATGTGGGGCGCCTATTCGCTTCCTCACATCACGGTGGGTGTGGCCGCAGTCGGGTTCGCGCTCGCCTGGGTCAGGCCCTTGTATCAGACGCTGATCTACCTGGTGATCATCTACGCAGCGATATTCCTTCCCCAGGCGGTGGG
Organism: Actinomycetota bacterium; assembly: GCA_032155085.1. Taxonomy (GTDB): domain Bacteria; phylum Actinomycetota; class Acidimicrobiia; order Spongiisociales; family ZC4RG35; genus JARDZU01. The sequence continues at coordinate 6,157 of JALDXM010000001.1, forward strand.
GGCAACTCAGGACTCACTTTCCCGGGCAAGTCCCGATCTGGAGGACGCATCGAGAGGGCTTGGCAAAGGCGCGATCGCGACTCTGGCCAGGGTGACGATCCCGCTGGCCCTGCCCGGGATCGTCGCCGGGGGAGCGCTTGCGTTTCTGAGCGTGATGAAGGAGCTCCCCGCGACCTTGCTCCTTCGCCCCAACGAGTTCGAGACGCTGGCCGTCAGGATCTGGAGCTCCACCGCCGAGGGTTTCCTGACCAGGGCGTCGGCCGCGGGGCTGGTCCTCTTAGCCGTGTCGATCGTGCCACTCTTCATGGTGATGTCTCGTGAGCTCAGCGACTGACCGACTCGCTATCCGCGCCCGTGACCTGACCAGGTCGTTCGGCGATGCAGTGGCCCTGGACCACTTCAGCCTCGACGTCTGGGAAGGCGGTGTGGTCACACTGCTCGGCCCATCTGGGTGCGGCAAGACCACAGCTCTCCGTGTGATCGCCGGCTTCGAAGACGCCGGCGGCTCGGTCGAGATCCATGGGAGACCGGTCCTGGGGCCGGGCGTCTTCGTGCCACCGGAGACGCGGCGGGTCGGGATGGTGTTCCAGGACTACGCCCTTTTCCCGCACATGACCGTGGCCAGGAACGTGGCTTACGGCCTGCCCCGGGGGGATCGTGGGCCACGGGTTGGTGAGGTCCTGGAACTGGTGGGCCTTGTCGGTCTCGAGGATCGCATGCCCAACGAGCTGTCCGGTGGACAGCAGCAAAGAGTGGCGCTGGCCCGGGCACTCGCCCCGGAGCCCGAGGTGATCCTCCTCGACGAGCCGTTCAGCAATCTCGACGCAAGCCTTCGCGACCGGGTACGTCGGGAGCTGCGGGCCATCCTGACAGAGGCCCGCACTACGGCGGTCTTCGTGACTCACGACCAGGAGGAAGCCCTAGCCACATCGGACATAGTGGCGGTCATGCGGGACGGTCGTGTGCTCCAGGCCGACACCCCCGGCGATTTGTACTCAAACCCCGCGGATCCCTGGGTTGCTGGGTTCCTCGGCGATGCCGACGTATTCGATTCCGTGGTGCGGAATGGCCGTGTGGAGACCCCGGTGGGCTCCTTCGAGACCGACCTGCATGGCAGCGTGTCCGTGATCGTCCGGCCCGAGAACGTCCAGATCTCACTGGGCGAGACGCCCAACGCGGTGGTAGCCGGTTCAGAGTTCTTCGGGCACGACCAGCTGGTAACCCTCGCCCTGCACGGTGGCACGAGGGTGCGGGCTCGCATCGGCCCTCGCCCGGCCTATCGGGCCGGCCAAGAGGCACGCGTGCGGGCCACCGACGCCCGCATCTTCGCCAAGGGCTGAACGGCGTCAGCCTCCGATGTAGCTCATCTCCACCCGGGATCCGATCGAGACGGTCTGGGCGGACCTGATCTCCGAGTATCGGTCGTCACGGGTTGACCAGATCCTGTCGAGGATCGGGCCGACCTCCTCCCCGGCCCTCATCGCGTCACGCAGATTGGTCCCGGACGAAGCGAAGAGGCAGGTGTAGAGCACCCCCTCGGCCGACAGCCGGGCCCGAGTGCACGACCCGCAGAACGGCCGGGTCACCGATGCGATGACACCGACCTCACCCTCACCGTCGAGATAGCGGAACCGACTTGCGACCTCGCCCGGGTAGTTGGGCGGGATGGGCTCGAGCGGGAACACCTGGTTGATCGCCGAGATCATCTCCTCGGCCGGCACGACATCGTCGAGCCTCCATCCATTGGTGGTGCCGACGTCCATGAACTCGATGAACCTGACGATGTGTCCGGTCCCCCTGAAATGACGGGCCATGTCGACAACGGCGTGCTCGTTCACCCCGCGCTGGACGACGGCGTTGACCTTGATCGGGCCCAGCCCGGCCTCGGCAGCCGCCTCGATCCCCTCCAACACCGCGGCTACCGGGAAACCGACGTCGTTCATCTGCTGGAACGTGGGATCGTCGAGCGCGTCCAAGCTGACCGTCACCCGATCCAGCCCGGCTGAGGCAAGGGAGCGCGCCTTGCGTGTGAGGAGGGAAGCGTTGGTGGTGAGGGTCAGGTCCTCGACGCCCTCGACGGCGTCGAGCATCCCGATCAGCTTCTCCAGATCCTTGCGGAGAAGAGGCTCGCCACCGGTGATCCTCACCTTCCGCACTCCGCGCTCCACGAAGTTCCTGACCAGAAGATCGATCTCCTCGAAGCTGAGCAAGTCATCCCGGGGCAGAAAGACGTGGTCCTTCCCAAACAGCTCCTTGGGCATGCAGTAGGTGCAGCGGAAGTTGCACCGGTCGGTGACCGATATGCGCAGATCATGCACCGGGCGCTGGAACCGGTCGAGCAGGCTCATCTCAGGTCAACGATATTGACCGAGCGGCCCAAAGTCCGGGTCAGAACGGCGGATCCGGCAGTAGGGTGCCCGTGCATGTCAGACGGGCCGCTGCGGGTGTCGCTGGCGATCGACCCCGACGCCGTGCTGGCGGCGGTCAATCGTCGGATCTTCGGCTCTTTCGTCGAGCACATGGGGCGGGGCGTGTACGGCGGGCTCTACGAGCCGGAGCATCCCGCGGCTGACGAAGACGCCTTTCGCTCCGATGTCTTGGCACTTGTCAGAGAGCTCGGAGTGAGCATCGTCCGGTACCCCGGCGGGAACTTCGTATCCGGCTATCACTGGGAGGACGGAGTTGGGCCAGTGAGCGAACGTCCGGAACGGCGTGACCGAGCCTGGCATAGCCTCGAGCCGAACACCTTCGGGCTGGACGAGTTCTCCCGCTGGTCCGCCAAGGCGGGGACCGAGATCATGCTGGCGGTCAATCTCGGCACTCGGGGACCGCGGGAGGCGGCCGAACTAGTCGACTACACGAATGTCACCCGAGGAACGGCGCTTTCAGAGCTGCGGCACCGCCACGGCAGGGAAAAGCCCTACGGCGTGAGGACCTGGTGTCTGGGGAACGAGCTGGACGGGCCCTGGCAAATAGGGCACAAGACGGCGGAGGCCTACGGGCGTGTCGCCGCCGACACCGCCCACGCCATGAGGGCCGTCGATCCCACCATTGAGTTGGTCGTCTGTGGCAGCTCCGCTCCGACGATGCCCACCTTCGGCTCCTGGGACGAGACGGTGCTGGAGCATTGCTACGAGCAGGTCGACCTGATCTCGGCGCATGCCTACTACGACCCGGAGGCATCGGATCTCCCTACCTTCATGGCATCGGGGGCGGCCATGGATGACCAAATCCGGCGAGTCGCGGCGATCGCCGATCGGGTGGGCAGCAGGAAGGGATCGGGCAAACGGCTCGGCATCGCGTTCGACGAATGGAACGTCTGGTACATGGGTCGTCACGAGTCGCGGAAACCCGACACCCGGTGGGCTCGCGCGCCGAGACTGTGCGAGGACGAGTACACCCTCAAAGACGCGGTAGTGGTCGGATCGCTCCTGATCACCCTGCTCCGCAACGCCGACCGAGTCGCCGTCGCCTGCCAGGCGCAGCTGGTGAACACGATCGCTCCCATTCATGTCGAGCCCGACGCTCCCGCCGAGGCCAGGGCCACCTTCCACCCCTTCTCCCTCACTTCCCGGTTCGCGACTGGCTACGTCCTGGACGCCTCCCCCGACGGACCCACGACCACGACCGAGGGCCACGGCGAAGTCGCCGTCTTCGACGCAGTGGTGGTGCACGATGACCTCGCCGAGACGCTGACGATGTTCTCGGTCAACCGATCGACGATCGACCCGGCCGAGATCGCTCTCGACCTGACACGGTTCCCCGCGGTGAGCGTTGTCCAGCATCTGATCATCAACGGAGGTGACTCCACCGCTCTGGAGGGCCGGCCGGCGGACTCCCATCCCCACCCTGCACCCTGGCGTGTCGAAAACGAGAGGTTGACCCTTACACTCCCCGCCACCTCCTGGTCCATGCTCCGACTCGCTGTGGGCTGAGTCGAGGAATCCGAAAAAGAAATACCCAGAATCGCGGCCGTCCCCAGAAACGCCTGGCTAGGTTTGAAAACGTTATCGACATCGTTACCGATTTCGCGATTGGCGAAGAATGAGTCGAGCCAACGGCCGGGTGACCATAAGCGACGTCGCCGCCCAGGCAGGCGTGTCGATCGCCACCGTGTCCCGTGTGGTGAACGGCAGGTATGGAGTGGCCCCGAACACCTCTTCTCGCGTCCAGGCCGTCATCGACGACCTCGGATACGAGTCGAGCCTCGTCGCGCGGAGCCTGCGCAGCCATCGCACGAATGTCATCGGGATCGTCGTCGCCGACATCGAGCCGTTCAGTGCCGAGCTCCTCAAGGGGGCAGCCCGGGCCATCCGCTCCACCGGTTATGAGCTCGTCGTGTATTCAGGTGGTGGTCACGTTGGGGACCAGATCGGTTGGGAACGTCGGTACCTGTCCCGTCTCAGCGGCACCCTGACCGACGGGACTCTCCTCGTCACGCCCACAGTGATCGACGTTCCCAGCCCCGCCCCGGTGGTGGCCGTCGACCCCCACGCCGGCGTCTCTTTGCTGGCGACGGTCGACTCGCTGAACCTCGAGGGGGCGATGACCGCCACCGAGTATCTCATCGGTCTGGGACATCGACGGATCGGATTCATTGCCGGCCGGCCCGACCTTGAATCGGCGCGATTGCGCGAACGGGGCTTCCTCAGGGCTTTGGAGAACGCCGGGATCCGTGCCGATCCCGACCTGATCAAGGTGGGCGGCTACACCAGGGAAGTCACCGAGGGCCCGGCCCGCGAGCTTCTCCTGAGGGACGAGCCTCCAACCGCCATCTTCGCCGCCAACGACGTCTCGGCCCTGGCCACCATCGACGTTGCCCGGTCGCTGGGCATCTCCGTGCCAGACGACCTGTCGCTGATCGGGTTCGACAACATCCCGGAGTCGGCCTTGTCCGAGCCCCCGCTGACCACCATCGACCAGTCCATCCAGGAGATGGGATACGAGGCAACCCGACTCCTCATCGAGCGGATCGCCGACCCATCCCTTGAACCAGTTCACATCACACTTCCCACGGAGCTAATAGTCCGGCAGTCCTGCCGGCCATTCGTCATCTGACAAACAACGAGGAGGAGGAAACAGCAAAGACATGAGCGATTGAAAACGACTACGAATCGGAGGTACGGAAGGAGGACTATGTGAAGACAATGAAAAGACATTGGGCCCTGATCGCCATCCTCGCCCTTGTCCTGGCGGCCTGCGGAAACGGTGGCACGGCTGAGGATGTCACCACAACTGCAGGCGAGGTGACCGAGACCACGGCAGCTGAGGGGGCGACCACCACGGCAGCCGCGGAGGCCACCACGACAGCAGCGGCATCAGGGGAACCCGTGACCATCACCTGGTGGCACATTCAGAACACGGACCCCATGATGACCGTGTGGCAGGACATGGCAAACGCCTTCATGGCCGAGCACCCCAACGTCACCATCGAGATCACCGTCATGGAGAACGAAGCCTTCAAGGCGGCGCTCCAGACCAATCTCCAGGCGGGAGACGTCCCCGACCTCTTCCAGTCCTGGGGCGGTGGCGGTCTGCGGGAGCAGGTCGATGCCGGTCTCGTTCAGGACATCACCGATCTGTCCTCTGGGTTCATCGGCAACCTCAACGAGGCGGCAGTTGGCCTGTATCAGGTCGACGATGCGCAGTACGGCATTCCCTTCAACCTGGGAATGGTCGGGTTCTGGTACAACCAGGACCTGTTCGGTCAGGCCGGGATCGACGCTCCGCCCGCCACTTGGGAGGAATTCCTGACCGACGTGCAAACGCTCAAGGACGCCGGGATCACCCCGATCGCAGTTGGCGCCGGTGACAAGTGGCCTGCGCACTTCTACTACTCCTATCTCATGATCCGCGAGGGTGGGGAGCCAGCCATGGCCCAAGTCACCGAGGACCTCGACTTCAACAAGCCGGAGTTCATCGAAGCTGGAAACCAGCTGCAGCGGCTCATCGACATGGAGCCGTTCCAACCCGGCTTCCTGGCCGCCCCATGGGACGCGCCCGATGGCGAGTCGGGGACGATCGGTACCGGTGCGGCGGCGATCAGCCTGATGGGCCAGTGGGGCCCCGGGGCGTACGCCAACCAATCCGGCATCGGGACTCCCGAGGATCCGATCGCCGACCGTCTCCCCGCCGAGTTCGGCTGGTTCCCATTCCCAGCGGTTGAAGGCGGGGCCGGCGCACCAACGGACGGTTTCGGCGGTGGCGACGGGTTCGCCGTGGGCAAGGACGCCGAACCGGAAGCGGTCCAGTTCCTGGAGTTCATCACCAACGTGGACAACGCCAGGATCGTTGGAGGCACCGGGACCACCCTTCCGGTGACCAAAGGGGCCGAGGACTCCATCACCGACCCGTACCAGCTGGCAGTGCTGGAAGGGCTGGGGCAGGCGACATTCGTCCAGCTCTACCTCGACCAGTACTTCACGCCTGAGCTAGGAGCAGCAGTGAACGACGCCGTCGCCACCCTGTTTGCAGGGGAGGCGACTCCGGAAGAGGTGACCCAGGCGATCACCGACGCCGCCGGCTGAGCCAGCCTCAGTGTGAGCAGACTCGTGGGGGGGGGGGGGGGGGGGCCCCACGGGGGCGCCTTGGCCGGTGATCGGGCTTTTCCTCCTGCCCGCACTCCTTCTATACGGCCTCTTCGTCGTCTACCCGATCACGCAGAGCATCCGATACAGCGGTTATGACTGGAACGGCCTCGAGCCGCTCACCGAATGGGTCGGGCTGCAGAATTTCAGGGATGCCTTCGGCGACCCCGACTTCGTCGAGGCGATCCAGCACAACTTCATCATCATCGGCCTCTCGTTGGCCCTCCAGATCCCGTTCGCCATCTCGCTGGCCGTGTTGCTGAGCCGGAAGCTCAAAGGGCGGGGCTTGTTCCGCACCATGTACTTCGCCCCATTCATCTTGTCCGAGGTGGTCACCGGCGTGGTTTGGCGGCAGATCTACCGACCTGAGGGATTGTTCGACGTGATGCTCGGCTCGGTGGGCGCCAGTGGCCTGACACGTGAGTGGCTGGCCGATCCCAACATCGCTCTCTACAGCCTGTTCTTCGTCATCTCATGGAAGTACTTCGGCTTCCACATGGTTCTGATCATGGCCGGCCTGCAGACCATCCCCGACGAGTTGGAGGAGGCGGCTTCGATCGCCGGTGCCACGTGGTGGCAGGGCTTCCGGTTCGTGACCCTCCCCCTCCTCGGCCCCACCATCCGGGTTTCGATGTTTCTCTCGATCATCGGCGCCCTCCAACTGTTCGACCTGGTCTGGGTGACCACCAAGGGCGGGCCGGTGAACTCGACGGCGACGATGGCCACGTACCTCGTCGACTGGGGCTTCAGGCGGGGACAGTTCGGTTACGCCAGTGCGGTCTCTGTGATCATCTTCGCGTTGTCGTTGGTTGTCGCCTTGCTCTACCAGCGCTTCGTCCTGCGTCGCGACCTGGAAGGGACCCTAACCACCTGATGGCCACCATCAACGTCGCCGCTCCGCATCAGAGCCGGAGGTTCGACCCGGGCCGGGTGGTCCTCTACACGATCGCCGTGGTGGTCCTGCTTGTGATCGTCGTGCCTCTCAGCTTCTCGGTGCTCGGCGGCTTCCGCAGCAACGCGCAGTTGGCGGCGGACCCGGTCGGGCTTCCCAACCCGTGGGTTTGGACCAACTACCAGACCACGCTCAGCGACCCTGACTTCTACCAATGGGTGAGGAACAGCGTACTGATCGCCCTTGGCACCACGCTTCTGGTGCTTCCCGCAGCATCGCTGGCGGCTTTCGCCATCGCCCGCTATCGATTCCGGGGGCGAGAGCTGGTGTTTGCCCTGTTCACTCTCGGCCTCCTCTTTCCTGTGGCAGTCGCCATCCTTCCGCTGTTCATCACCCTCCGCCAGACCGGGCTCCTGAACAGCCCGCTCGGGATCGCATTTCCACAGGCCGCCTTCGGGCTCCCCCTCTCCATCGTGATCCTGCGCCCCTTCTTCCGCAGCATTCCCAGGGACCTGGAGGATGCCGCGTCGATTGACGGCTGCGGGCCCCTGCGGTTCTACTGGTCGGTGATGCTGCCCCTGTCGCGCCCTGTCCTCAGCACGATCGCCGTGCTCACCATCGTCGGGAGCTGGAACGCCTTTCTGCTTCCCCTACTGGTACTGACCCAGCCCGAGCAGTGGACGCTGCCATTGGGGATCAACAACATCTCTGCTCAATACGTGACGGACACGGCGGCGATCCTGGCCTACACCACCGTGGCGATGATTCCTGCGCTCATCTTCTACTTCATAGCCCAGCGCCAGATCGTCACCGGGCTCACCGCCGGAGGTGTCAAGGGATGACCGCCGTGACCGCCGACGGCCGCCTACCGGACCATCGGGATCCGTCGCTGCCGATCCAGGATCGGGTCGAGAGTCTCTTCGACCAGATGACACTCGAGGAGAAGATCGCGCAACTCGGGAGCGCCTGGGTCTTCCAACTGATCGAGGATGGCCGGCTCTCCGGATCCAAGGCGAGTGAGCTGCTGGCGAACGGCCTCGGTCATGTCACGCGGATCTCTGGAGCCAGCAACCTCGGAGCGGAGGAGGCGGCCCAACTCGCCAACGAGATCCAGCGTTTCCTCCTGGAAGAGACCCGTCTCGGGATCCCGGCAATCGTGCACGAGGAAATCTGCTCCGGGCTGATGGCGAAAGACTCGATCGTCTACCCGCAGGCCATCGGCGTCGCCTCCACCTGGGAGCCAAGCCTGGTCCAGGAGATGGCAGCAGCCATCGGCCGGCAGATGAGGGCGATGGGCGCCCATCATGGGCTCTCCCCCGTCCTGGACATCGCCCGTGACCCACGATGGGGCCGGACCGAGGAGACCTACGGCGAGGATCCCTATCTGGTCTCACGCATGGGCGCTGCGTTCGTCGAAGGTCTGCAAGGGGCTGACCTCTCCGCCGGCGTGGTGGCCACCGCCAAACACTTCGTCGGCTACAGCGCCTCCGAGGGCGGCCTCAACTGGGCGCCATCTCATCTCGGGACGAGAGAGCTGCGCGAGGTCTACATGTATCCGTTCGAGGCTGCGGTGCGGGCCGGAGTGTCGTCCGTGATGAATGCATATTCCGAGCTCGATGGCATTCCGTGTGGAGCGGATCGCGACCTTCTCACCGGACTGCTTCGTGAGAAGTGGGGCTTCGATGGCACCGTGGTGGCGGACTACTTCTCGGTGCGTCAGCTGGAGAGCTATCACCATGTCGCGGTCGACGCCACCGGTGCAGCACGGACCGCGCTCGACGCAGGGATCGACGTCGAGCTCCCCAGCACCGATTGTTATGGCGAGCCGTTGCTCGAGGGCCTGGAGAGCGGCCAGATCGACTTGGACCTGGTCGACACCGCGGTAAGCCGTGTGCTCAGGTCCAAGTTCGAGTTGGGGTTGTTCGAGATGCCCTACGTCGACCCGACCCTCGTGGCCAGCGTCGTAGGCACACGTGAGGAGCGCGATCTAGCGCGGCTCCTGGCCGAAAAGAGCATCGTGCTGCTGGCGAATGATGGCGCGCTGCCGATCGGGCCGGGCCACGGAATCATCGCGGTCATCGGGCCCAACGCCCACGACCCTCGCAACCTGTACGGGGATTACACCTACCCGGCGCACGTCGAGTCGCTCCTCGAGATGCGTCACGACAACATCTTCTCCGTGCCGTTCTCAGGCGAATTGAGCCTGGAAGAGGCAATGCCCCGCCCGGTCCCGACCGTGCTCGAGGCGATGAGAGACCGCTTCGGCGACAGGGTGGCCTACGCCCGTGGCTGCGAGGTGAATGGTCCTTCGCCGGATGGCCTGGAGGAGGCAGTTGCCCTGGCCATGAAAGCGGAGACTGTGGTGCTTGTGGTGGGCGACAAGGCTGGGCTCACCACGGATTCGACCACCGGCGAGGGTCGTGACCGGCTCTCTCTCGATCTGCCCGGGGTCCAGGAGGACTTGGTCCGCGCCGTAATCGAAACCGGGACCCCGGTGGTCCTGGTGCTGATCGGGGGCCGCCCGATGGGTAGTCAATGGGCCCACCATCAAAGCGCCGCCGTAGTCCAGGCTTGGCTCCCTGGCGAAGAGGGCTCCGGCGCCATCGCCGATGTCCTGGCCGGAACAGTGAACCCGGGAGGGAAGCTGCCCATCTCTCATCCTCGCTCGGCGGGCCAGATTCCCGTCTACTACGCCCACAAGGTCTCCGGGGGCAGGTCGCAGTGGAAGGGCGATTACGTCGACGGTGAGGCGGGCCCGCTGTATCCGTTTGGGCACGGCCTGAGCTTCACGACGTTCGACGTCTCAGATCTATCCGTCACGCCGGGCGAAGTGTCATGGAACGGGGAAGTGGAGGTCCGCGCCTCGGTCACCAACACGGGTGATGTGGAAGGCGACGAGGTGATCCAGGTCTATGTGCGGGACCCGGTGGCGACTGTGACTCGCCCGGTCCTGGAATTGAAGGCCTTCGCCCGGGTCCATCTCCCTGCGGGCGCCACCAAGCAGGTGGTATTTCGGATACCTGTCGGTCAACTCGGGTTCTACGACTCCAGTCTGACCTACGTGGTCGAGCCCGGCGACGTGGAGGTTCACGTCGGCACATCGTCGCGCGATCTGCAGATGGCCGGATCGTTCATCGTGACCCCAGACCCATCCGGTCCCGTCGAGAGACGATTCTTCGGGACCGCCGAGGTTGTTCAGGTAGCCGTCGCCCCGGATTGATCGATCAACGCCTGATCCTCGATCGAATCCGACTGGGTGGGCTCCTCGTCTCGGAAGGGGAGGATCCAGGCCCCCAGGCCGAGCGGTAGCACGATCACCGGCACGAGCCAGCCGACATAGGGCAATAGCCACACCACCCCGACCACTGCGGCGCCGAGGGCGATGGCGCCATAGAGACCTCGATTGCCGGGCAGGGCGCGCCCGAAGGCGAGGACGGCGGGGACACCCGCCACGAGCATCAGCACGAGAACTACGCCTGACAGCGCAACGATCAAAGGGACGAAGATGGCGAGCAGAGGTACGAAGGCGGAGGCCGGGGCGAGCCCCGCGATCAGAGCGGCGATCGCCGCCACGATCAGGGGGGAGAGAACGATCAATGCTCCGGTCCACCATGAGCGCCACGGCCGGGCCCGGGCCCGATCGGCGGCGATAAGGGTTCGGTCGGGCCACCCCCAGCCGACGAGGAGGGCCGCCGACGCCAGGCCGAGTACTACCAGCAGCCGGGTGAGGATCCCCAGAGCTCGCACCCTGATGTTCGGGGGCAACGGCGT
>JALDXM010000002.1:0-16193 GCA_032155085.1 Actinomycetota bacterium
TGCCCTGGGAGTCGTACGCACCACGAGACTGGCGGGCCGACATGAGGTACCTGGAGGCGGCCGGCTTCCAGTTGATGTTCGAAGAGTGTGTTGAGCAGCCCGGGGAATCCGAGGCGATCACGGTCCATTGTGGGTACGCCGCCCACGGCCTGGGTTCCGACCAGATAGGCCTCGGTCCCTTCAACTCGCACGTCTTCCGTGTCGTCATCAAGGACGGTCTCGTGGTTTCATCAGGCATGGGTTTTGACTTCTCAGAGTTCAGTGGCGCGATGTGGTGGCCGTTCCAGGAATGGATCCAGTATTTCCACCCTGAGGACTTCGCGGTGCTGTACGAAAGCCCGGATCTCTCCCGCCAGACAGACGAGGCGATCGCTCTGTGGGAGCAGAGAGTTCAGGGTTACGTCGACTACGTGAACTAGAGCAGCAGTCCTGATGCAGGGCGTCACGTCCACGTGACGCCCTGCACTAAGAAACCAGCGGGGCATACCCTGCCGCCGTGGCCGGCGGTCTTCTTGTTCTCGCTGGGGCGGTGATCTCCGCTCTGGCCTTCCCCAGGATCGGGCCCGGCTGGCTGATCCTGCCCGGTATAGGCCTCTTCCTGGCCGGCCTGCGTATGGCGTCGAGCCGGGCCCAGGGCTTGCTCTATGGATCCCTGTACGGGCTGATGTTCTTCGGCGGGGTGATCTGGTGGATCGGGGAGTTGGGTCTGGTCGCGGTCGTCCCCTTGGTGGTGGCCTTCGCCGCCTTCCACGCTCTCTACGGGTGGTGGTTGACGAAGTACAACAAACGGCCTCCCGGTGTCTGGCTGGCACTGGCGGTGGGGGGCTGGGCGCTCATGGAGCTGATTCGCTACCGATTCCCCTTCCACGGTTTCGAGTGGGGGGCAGCCGGATACGCATTGTCGGATCAGGTCTGGGCTCGCAATTACGCCCCGATATACGGGACCACCGGAGTCACTGTTCTCGCGGTCCTGTTGGTGGCCTCCGTAATCGCGATCAGCCGAAAGCCCAGGACTTGGTGGGTGATAGCGCCCTTGGGCATTCTTCTCGTCGGCGGGCTCGTTCCCTTGTATGTCCAGGAGGAGGGGGATTACTCGGGAATTCCAGTTGCAATAGTCCAGGGATCGACTCCGTGTCCTTTCGAGCACTGCCCCCCCGACGAGCGGCTCCGCACTTTCGAACAGCACCTCGAGCTAACCAGGACCATCGGGCCAGGGTCGGTGCGTCTCGTGGTTTGGTCTGAGGGTTCGACCGGTGGGCTCAAAGCCGACCCGGTGCAGAACCCGGAGGTTGGGGAGGCGATCGCCGAGGAGGCGCGTCGAATCGGTGCCTGGTTCCTGGTGGGGAGCGATCGTCCTCTGAACGACACCCATTGGGAGAACGTCAACATCGTGTTCAACCCCGACGGGGAGATCGTTGGGGAGTACCGGAAGCAGCACCCGGTCCCCTTCGGGGAGTACATCCCGTTCCGACCTTTGTTCGACTGGATCCCGGAGCTATCCCAAGTGCCGCGGGACATGATCCCCGGCGAAGGGCCAGTGGTGTTCGACCTCGGGGACGGGCTGATGATGGGGTCCGTGATCTCCTTCGAGGGCGGATTCTCCCGTTACCCACGGCAACACGTGACCGCCGGGGCGAACTTCATCGTGGTCGCCACCAACGAGGGCTCGTACGGGACCACCCCGGGCTCCGACCAGTTCATCGGGATGACCCGGATGCGAGCCGCTGAGCTCGGATTGGACGTGGTCCACGCCGCGGTCACCGGGAAATCGACATTCATCGACCATCTGGGGGTTTACGGTCAAACCACGGGTCTCGGCACCGAGGAGATTCTCTATGGCGGGGTCCACTGGGGGAGAGCTCCTTCGATCTACGCCAGGACGGGCGACGTCGTGATGGTCCTTGCCGCGTTGATTGGCCTGCTCACCTGGTGGCGAAGCAGAGGCCCGCTGGTAGTTTCCGCCCCCGCAATCGACGAGGAGGAGTGACTTCCGATGTCCCAGGCCCTGGAGAACCTGCTCAGCGAGGACCGTAAGTTCGAGCCCACCGCGGAGTTCTCTGCCGACGCCAACGCCAAGCGGGGGATCCACGAGGAGGCCGAAGCCGACTATCTGACCTACTGGCGTCAGCAGGCCCTCAGCCGGATCACCTGGCACAAGGAGCCCACCCAGGTCCTCGATGACTCCAACCCGCCCTTCTTCAAGTGGTTCGCCGACGGCGAGCTCAACATCGCCTTCAATTGCCTCGATCGTCATCTCGAGTCACACGGCGACCAGGTCGCCTATCACTGGGTCGGCGAACCCGGTGATACCCGGACCCTCACCTACCGGGATCTCCACGACGAGGTGTGCCGATTCGCCAACGGACTGAAGAGTCTCGGCCTCTCCAAGGGTGAGCGGGTCGCGATTTACATGGGCATGGTCCCGGAGCTGCCCGTGGCCATGCTGGCCTGCGCCCGGCTCGGCCTTGTCCACTCGGTGGTGTTCGGCGGCTTCTCCTCGGATGCGCTGTCGAGCCGGATCGTCGACGCCGACGCCCGGGTGGTGATCACCCAGGACGGCGCATGGCGGGCCGGGAACGTCGTCCCACTCAAGGCGAATGCCGACAGGGCGCTGGAGAGCACGCCGAGTGTCGAGCACGTTGTTGTCCTGCGCCGGACCGACGACGGCGCCGACATGACCGAAGGCCGTGACATCTGGTGGCACGACCTGGTCGAGGGTCAGTCCGAGGTTTGTGAACCCGAGACCATGAACGCCGAGGATCCCCTGTACATCCTCTACACCTCGGGCACCACAGGCCGTCCCAAGGGGATCGTCCACACCCAAGGGGGCTATCTCACCGGCATAGTCACCACTCATCATTACGTCTTCGACCTGAAGCCCGACACCGACGTCTATTGGTGTGGGGCCGACATCGGCTGGGTCACCGGGCACAGCTATATCGTCTACGGGCCGCTGTCCAACCGGGCCACCAGCGTCATGTACGAGGGTGCTCCCAACTTCCCCGATTTCGATCGCCTATGGCAGATCATCGAGGAGTACGGGGTCACCATCTTCTACACCGCGCCCACCGCCATTCGCACCTTCATGAAGTGGGGCGATGAGCACGTCACCAAGCACGACCTGAGCTCACTTCGTCTCATCGGGACCGTCGGTGAGCCGATCAACCCTGAAGCCTGGATCTGGTATCAGGCAACCGTCGGTGGCGGCAACTGCCCGGTGGTCGATACGTGGTGGCAGACCGAAACCGGGGCCATCATGATCACTCCCTTGCCCGGGGTGGTTCCCACGAAGCCCGGGTCGGCCACTGTCCCGTTCCCCGGGATCTTCGCCGACGTCGTCGACGACGCAGGCGAGTCGGTTCCGCTCGGCGGCGGTGGCTATCTCGTGATCACCAAGCCGTGGCCCGCCATGGCACGGACCATCTACGGCGACGACCAGCGCTACGCCGACACCTACTGGTCGAGGTTTCCGGGCCGTTACTTCCCCGGCGACGGCGCGAAGCGCGATGAGGACGGCTACTTCTGGCTGCTGGGCCGCGTCGACGACATCATGCTGGTCTCGGGTCACAACATCTCGACGACCGAGGTGGAGTCCGCTCTCGTCTCCCACCCCTCCGTGGCCGAGGCCGCGGTGGTCGGTCGTCGCGACGAGCTGACCGGTCAGGCCATCGCGGCCTTCGTCACTTTGCGGGCCGGGGTCGAAGGCGATGAGGCGCTGCTGCAGGAGCTGCGTGACCACGTCGCTCAGACGCTCGGCCCCATCGCAAAGCCGAAGTCGATCGTTTTCACCGATGACCTGCCCAAGACCCGGTCGGGGAAGATCATGCGCCGGCTGCTCCAGGACATCTCCGAGCAGCGTCAGTTGGGGGATGTGACCACCCTGGCCAACGAGACCGTTGTCGAGGAGATCGCGGCCAAGGCCTCGACCTCGACCGAGGACTGACTTCCGCAACCCAGGGTTGCAGACGTCGCTGAGCGGTGGTGGGAACCCTGGGTTCGCCGTTCTTACGTCGCGAGCACGGTTGCGAACCAGATGGTGCCGATCAGGAGCCCGGTGGCCAGCTCGATGCCGATGGAGGTCGCCACTGCCCTGAGACTCCGTTTGGTTGCCGGCCACGCCTGCTCTTTCCCCACCCGTAGCCGCTCACTGACGTAGATCGCCAGCACGAATCCGATCGGAGCACCCACTATCGGGATCACGAACAACCCCACGATGGCGACGATGGTGGCTATCACAAGCGTCCGGTTGGGGATGCCGCCCTCATTGAGGTGTCGCTTGGGGACGGCGTACTTGACGTAGGTGCCGATCCCGGCGATCAGCAGACACGCGATCGCAACGCTCCAGGCCACCGCTCCACCGGTGACCGCTGCCCAGACGAAGATCGCGATGATCTCCATGGCCAGCCCGGGGAGGATCGGGATGAGAATCCCAACGATGGAAACGGCGATGATCAGGCCAATGGCCAGCTCGCCGAGCTCATCCATCGGCGGATCGTAGGCGTGCCGGGCTTTCCGGCCCGGTCAGGCTTGGGTCAAGGCGGCGACTGCTGTGGAGGCTCCCTGAGTGAGTGGCTCGCCGTGCCCGAAGAGGGCGATCTCGTAGTCGAAGCCGGCCAGTTTGGCCACCGACTCCGTCGCAGATGTCATGTCCTCGCTGAAGGAGGGGTCGGGTGGGCCAACGCCATCGGCGGTGCCAACGAGGGCATCACCGGTCACCAGGATCCCGGCCGCGCCGTCGAGGACGGCGATGTGGCCGGCGGTGTGACCGGGGGTGTCGATGATCTGCAGGTCGAACACCCTGTCTCCATCCGCAACCCCTTGGGGGGCCGTGGCAGAGAGGATCTGGGGGATCTCGGCGGTGCCGGCGTAGAGGGTGGCCCCGGTCGCCTGCTCCATCACGGCATCGACGCTCCCGGCATGGTCGGGATGTTTGTGGGTCAGGATCACGTGGCCGACGGATCCCCAATCGAGCCCGGCCTCGCCCAATGCCGCTTCGATGGCCGCCGCACTGCCGTCCACACCGGTGTCGACGAGAGCGGCTTCACCGCCCCGGTAGAGGATGTAGGCCGACACGAAGTCGAGATTGGCCCGCTGGAAGGCGGTCGTCGCCGGGCTGGCGGTGCTGGTGGCGGCGCCACTGGTGCTGGATGTGGCCAGCGCCTGGGTCGTGGTTGGTGCCCCGGCGGTGGCAGGCACCCCGGTGGTGGAGGCGGAGCCGGTGATGGTCGTAGTCCCACCCTGGTCCGAACAGGCTGCCGCGCCCAACACCACGATGGCCAGGCCTGCCTTTCCCATCTCGGCGATCGCCATCCGACGGTTGATCAGGCGCTGAGTGGTCATTAGTGACCTCCGATCGTGAGCCGATCTCCAAGGTACCCGAGGATGTGAGATGTGTAACTTGCCGCCATGGTTACCAAGATCACGCTGCCGGAGACCGAGCTGCCGACGCACTGGTACAACATCATCCCGGACCTGCCGGTGCCGCCGCCACCGGTCCTCCATCCGGGGACCCACGAGCCGGTCGGCCCGGACGATTTGGCCCCCTTGTTCCCGATGGATCTCATCCTCCAGGAGGTGAGCACGGAGCGGTTCGTCGAGATCCCCGAGAGCGACCTCTGGGTGCTCGCGGGATCCTGCGGGGTGTACCGGTTGTGGCGTCCCACTCCCATGTACCGGGCCCACAACCTGGAGAAGCAGATCGACGGCCCGGCCCGCATCTATTACAAGTACGAAGGAGTCAGCCCGGCCGGCTCACACAAACCGAATACCGCCGTCGCCCAGGCGTTCTACAACGCCAAGGCCGGTGTGAAGAAGCTCTCGACCGAGACCGGGGCGGGGCAATGGGGCTCGGCGCTCTCTTTCGCATGTGCCTTGTTCGGCCTCGAGTGTGAGGTGTTCATGGTCAAGGCGTCCTTTGACCAGAAGCCATATCGGAAGGCCATGATCGAGACCTGGGGAGCCACCGTCCACTCTTCACCTTCGGAACTGACCCAGGCTGGCAGGGGCATCCTCGAGGCAGATCCGAACACCACCGGCAGCCTCGGGATCGCCATCTCCGAGGCGGTCGAGGTGGCTGCGACAGACGACGACACCAAGTACTCACTTGGCTCGGTTCTCAACCACGTGTTGATGCACCAGACGGTGATCGGCGAGGAGGCACTCAAGCAACTGGCCCTCGTCGACGAGACACCCGACGTAGTGATCGGCTGTGCCGGGGGCGGGTCGAACTTCGCCGGGTTCAGCTTCCCGTTCATTCGGGAGAAGCTGGCAGGGAACATGGACCCGGTGGTCCGGGCGGTCGAACCGGCCGCGGCTCCGTCGTTGACCCGGGGCAGCTACCAATTCGACTTCGGCGACACAGTCGGGATGACCCCTCTGGTCAAGATGCACACACTTGGCCATGACTTCGTGCCGGACCCGATCCACGCCGGCGGTCTTCGTTATCACGGCATGGCGCCTTTGGTGTCCCTCCTCAAGGAGGAGGGGATCATCGAGGCCGAGGCGCTTCACCAGACCCAGACCTTCGGCCGCGCCATCGAGTTCGCCCGGGCCGAAGGGATCATTCCCGGACCGGAGCCCGCCCACGCCGTGGCGTCGGCGATGACCGAGGCAGAGCGGGCCAAAGAGGCCGGGGAAGAGAAGGTGATCGTCTTCAACCTCTCCGGGCATGGGCATTTCGACATGGCGGCCTACCAGGAGTACCTGGGTGGCACCCTCATCGACTACGAATACCCGGAGGAGCGCATCGCAGCAGCGATGGAGCGAGTTCCGGTGGTGGCCGGGTAGGCATCTCGGCAAGGAAAGGAGCCTCATTGGCCCGTCTGGCAGACATGACAGGTGAGGAGCTGCGCCGCGTGCTGGATCTTCTCAAAGGGGCGGACAGCGTCGAGCTCAAACTCACGGTGGAAGAGGGCCGGAGGGCGGAAGTCGCACGGGCGCTGGGATTCGATCTGATGGACGCCCAGCTTCGACAGGTGTTCTTCTTCGACACTCCCGACCTCGACCTGAACCAAGCCGGGGTGGTCGTGCGGGCGCGTCGGCGGCAGAACGAAACCGGCGACACGGTGATCAAGATGAGGCCGGTCGATCCCGCCGCCCTGCCCGCCGAGCTGCGGGAAGACCCCGAGTTCGGGGTCGAGATCGACGCCATGCCCAGTGGTTATGTCTGCTCGGCCTCGTTCAAGGGCTCGGCGGACAATGCCCGGATCAAGGATGCGGCGCTCGGTGAAGGAGAGACACGCAAGCTCTTCTCAAAACGACAGCGCGCCTTCTTCCAGGAGCGAGCACCGGACGGGATAACTCTCGACGACCTCCAGGTCTTGGGCCCGATCCCCACGATGAGGGCCAAGACGCGGACAGAGGGCTACGACCGACCCTTGGTTGGTGAGCTGTGGCTGTATCCCGATGGGTCTCAGGTGGTCGAGTTGTCCACGAAGGCGGCCCCGGCGGAGGCGTTCCAGGCCGCACTGGAGTGGCGCGCCTTTTTGGAGGGGTTGGGCATCGACCTTACCGCCGAGCAACAGACCAAGACCAAGACAGCGCTGGAGTTCTTCACGGCAGACCGCTAGCTCATCGGCCAGAAGTCGAAAAGTGCTGGAAGTCCTTGGGGGACGACCAGGTCCCGCCCCAGATCCATCCATGATCGGCAAAGGTGGTCACCACGACGTCTTCGTCATGGATCATGCCCGGCGCATCCTGGGCTCGGTCGGCGAACTGTGCCCCTTCCGGCGGGAGCACGGTGGCACCCCTCACATACGGGTTGACCAGCGGGTTCACATCTATGGCGATCCCGTATGAGTGCTCGGACCACTTGGAGCCACCGGTGACCGTGCGGCAGTTGAAAGCGCTGGTGTTGTTAGCCGCCATGCTCAGATCGTCGTCTCCGTCGTAGACATCTACCGGCTCCATCCTCTCGATCGGGAAGCCTGCCTCGAACAGGGCTTGCATGATCTCGACCATGTCCCCGGCCACATCTGCGGCGACGATGAGCGTCCCCTGGCGGGCCTCACCGTCGTAACCCCAGTGGGAGACTTCGACCGCACGCAGCGACTCCACCTCCACCGGGCAGCCGGGCCGCCAGGAGGATGGGAGCTCGTCGGCGGTCAATGTCCCGATGGATGACATGAACACCGGATCGGGCGGGACTGTGCTGGTCGTCGGGCCGGAGGTTGTCAGCGGAGCCGAAGACGTGGTGACCTGAGGGGTGCTCGTCGTCGGTGGAAGGGCCGCGCTCGGTGTTGTCGTGGTCGAGACATCGCGTGCACATGCCGCGCTCATGGCCAGGAGCCCAAAGACCGTCGCCACCACGATGAGCGAGCGACTGCCCCGTCTCAGCCCGCTTGGCTCTCCCAGCTGGTGAGCCCTTCATCGACCAGGTCGAGCGCCCAGTCCAGCTCCTCCCTCGTGGTGATCAGGGGAGGGATGAACCTGATGACGTTTCCGTCGGGGCCGCAGTTGATGACGATGAGCTCGCGGTCGAATGCATGCTTCTCGACGTGCTTGAAGGCCTCCTCATCTGGAGTGCGGCTTTCACGGTCGGTAACCAGCTCGACGCCGATCATCAGGCCAAGCCCGCGGACGTCACCGATGGTCTGGTGCCGCTCCGCCATCTCGTTGAAGCGTTCGAAGGCACGTTTCGAGAGCTCACGTGCATGGGGAAGGAGGCCTTCCATCGTGTCGATGACCGCCACTGAAGCCGCGGTCGAGACCGGATTTCCACCATACGTGGTGCCATGAGCGCCCCGGGGCCATGCGTCGATGGTCTCACGAGAAGAACCGAAAGCAGAGAGGGGCAGGCCGTTGGCAATCCCCTTGCCCATCGACATGATGTCGGGCTTGGCGTCGTAGTGATCTGAGGCGAACCATTCGGCGGTGCGGCCGAACCCTGACTGGACCTCGTCGTAGATCAGCCTGATCCCGTGCTCATCCGCCATGGCGCGAAGGGCATCCAGGAATCGGACAGGGGCCGGGTAATAACCACCCTCTCCCTGCACGGGCTCGACCAGGAAGCAGGCAATGTTCTTCGGTGTGACGACATGCTTGAACATCATCGTGAGCTCGTTCAAGGACAGGTCGGTGGCCTCGTCTTCAGTCATGCCCCACCGATAGGGGTGGGGATAGGGGGTGACGAACACGGACCCCAGGACAGGGTGATATCCGTCGCGGTACCTGGCATTCGATGTCGTGTAGGTGACCGATCCCATGGTTCGGCCGTGGAACGCCCCTCGGAAGACCACCACTCCCTGACGCCCGGTGGTGTGCTTGGCCAGCTTGACCGCCGCTTCGACGGCTTCTGCCCCGGAGTTGGCGAAGCTGAACTTCTCGATGCCAGGCGGGGTGATGGCCCGGAGCCGCTCGGCTGCCTCGACGATGGAGTCGTAACGCACGATGCACCCGGAGTGGACCAGGTTGTCGAGCTGGCGATGAGCCGCCTCGAGGACGGCGGGATGGTTGTGCCCGAGGTTGGTGACGGCTGTGCCGCAAGCGAAATCGGCCCAGCGTCTTCCCTCGTCGTCGGTGACCCAGAGCCCCTCCGCCTTTACGGCGTGTATCTCGGTGTCGAAGGCCAGCACCGGGGCAAGAACGTCGTTGTGACGGGTGAGGAAATCGGACATCCCGGGATGCTACCGGGTCCGATTCACCCCAGAAAGTGGGCCCGTTCTCGGGATCAGCGGTATTTGACGGCCAGATAGATCCCCATCACGCCGTCGATGAGCAACAAGACGGCGAAGAGAGTGATCAGGAGCGTGGTCGAGAACTGGGCGTTGAGCAGAACCAGGAGACCGATGAGGACGCTGACGGTGCCGAAGACAAAGGCACCGACGCCTCCGCCCCGGAACGAACCGACGATGGAGGTGACACCGACCAACAGCCCGATGACCCCCAAGATCACACCGATCACTCCCTGGAAGACGTCGGCCGCCTCGCCAGGGTTGGTCAGGACCAGGAACCCGGCCACCACGCCAAGGGTCCCGATGATCAGCTTCCACCACATGTCGGTCCGGTCGAGGAACACGGCGAACAGCATGAAGGCGCCCTGGATCAGCCACCAAAGACCCAGGATGACCATCAGCAACGCGATGGCCTCGTCCTGGCGGAACAGGAGGACGATCCCGAAAATAAGAGCGACTACGCCACCAAGGAGGAAGACGTAATTGATGGTGCGATCCGCCGGGGCGGTAACCGATTCCATGACTGCTCCTTCTCGTGGTGAGGACCAGGTCAAGTTAACCATCCCGGCCCGTCCGGCCCTGGCAAGAAAGGCCGCTCGTATCGGTAGTTTTGGCCGATGTCATTCATAGGCAGCAGCCGGGTCGTGATCGGTGACGAGGTGCGGCCCGCTTCGATCCGGATCGTCGAGGGGACGATCGCAGAGATCTCCGACCTGCCGGCTGAGGTCGACTTCGGTGATCTCGTCGTGATGCCAGGATTGGTTGACTCCCACGTCCACGTCAACGAGCCGGGTCGCACCCATTGGGAAGGATTTGCCACCGCCACCAGGGCCGCTGCAGCCGGTGGCACCACCACCATCGTCGACATGCCCCTCAACTCGATTCCGCCCACCGTGTCGGTCGACGCCCTCGAGACGAAGCGGGCCGCCGCCGCGGGCGGCGCGCTGACTGTCGATGTCGCCTTCTGGGGCGGTCTCATCCCGGGCTCTGGTGACCAGGTCGTCCCTCTGGTCGAGGCCGGCGTGTGCGGTTTCAAGTCTTTCCTGGTCGATTCGGGTGTAGCCGAGTTCCCGCCGGTCACTCCCGCTCAACTGCGAGACGCCCTCCCGGTGATGCGGGACCTGGGCGTGCCATCCCTCATTCATGCCGAGGATCCGGCTCGCATCGGTTCCCTGACCGGGGACCCGTCCGATTACGGGTCGTACCTCGCCTCCCGGCCACCGGCCGCCGAGGCGGATGCGGTCGGTGTTGTCGCCGGGTTGGCCGATGAGACCGGGGCGATCCTGCACGTGCTCCACGTCTCCTCCGGAGAAGCAGTGGATGTCCTGGCGCGTGGCCCACTGAACCTGACGGGGGAGACCTGTCCTCACTACCTGACCTTCTGTGCGGAGGAGATAGAAGATGGCGCCACTCCGTTCAAGTGCGCCCCCCCAATCCGCTCGGCGGAGCACAGGGAAGCGCTTTGGGCAGGTCTTGCCGATGGATCACTGCGCATGGTCGTCTCCGACCACTCCCCGGCGCCGGCCGAAATCAAGCATCTCGAAGATGGTGACTTCGGACAGGCCTGGGGTGGAATCGGCTCGCTGCAGCTGCGTCTACCTGCCACATGGACAGGGGCAGCCGACCGGGGCCTGTCCTTCCCGCAACTGAGTAGGTGGTTGTCAACGGAGCCGGCTCGTCTCGCCGGTCTCGACGGTAGGAAGGGCGAGATCGGGGTTGGCATGGACGCTGACCTGGTGGTTTGGGATCCCGACGCTGTGACCGAGGTCGAGGGATCACATCTCGAGCACCGGCACCCGATCACTCCGTACGAAGGCATGAGGCTCCGCGGGTCGGTGGTCACCACGATCTTGGGTGGGATCACTGTGTTCGATGGTGAGGACATCAACCCGGGGAATGGCAGGATGTTGAGACGCGATGACTGATCTGATCTCTGTGGCTGTCGGGGGGCGGGTGATCGCCTGCAACGACGAGTTCTTCGCCGAGGCCTCCAATCTCTGTCAGGTTGCCGACCCCATCTGGAAGGAGGGGGTCTACACAGAGAGCGGTAAGTGGATGGATGGGTGGGAAACACGCCGGCGCCGCGAGCCCGGTCACGATTGGTGTGTGATTGCTCTGGGCATACCCGGGGCGCTTCGCTCGGTCACAGTGGACACCTCGTATTTCACGGGCAATTACCCGGAGCATTTCTCGCTCGAGGGGTGTGGCGCCGGTTCCGACGAGCAGGTGGAGTCGGCCACCTGGGTCGAGCTGATCCCCAAGACGCCGCTTTCCGGTGACAACGTCGCGACGTTCGATGTCGACGACCCGCACCGCGTCACCCATCTCCGTCTCAACATCTACCCGGACGGTGGCGTGGCCCGTCTACGTGTCGAGGGGGACCCGATCCCCACGATGCAGGACGTCTGCCCGGATTCCGGGGTCACCGACCTCTTGTCCGCCCGCGTCGGCGGTGTGGCGACCAATGCGTCGGATATGCACTACTCCCCCCCATCGAACATGCTCCGGCCCACCGACCCCGGCGGCATGTGGGATGGTTGGGAGACCAAACGTCGCCGCGGCCCGGGCAACGACTGGGCGAGCTTTCGACTCGGTCTGCCCGGGGTGGTCGAGGCGGTAGACGTCGACACCCGTTACTTCCGTGGCAATGCCCCGGGCTGGGTCTCGATCGGCGTCTCGGAGGACGGGTTGGAATGGGAGGAGGTCGTGACCCGAGCCGAGATGAAGCCCGACGCGGTCAACGTCGTCGATCTCGACCGACCCTCACATGCCGGTCATGTACGGCTCGACATCCACCCTGACGGGGGGGTGGCCCGTCTTCGAGTGCGGGGCAGGCCCGACCGCGAGAGGGCCATCAAGCTGCGCATGCTCTATCTCAACGCACTCTTCGACGAAGAGGCACGCCGCTTCTTTGACACTGCCTGCCACTCCAGGGCCTGGGTGGACCGGATGATGTCGGGTCGGCCCTACCCCGCCGCCGAATCGATCTTCGGCATGGCTTCGGAGGCCTTCGACTCCCTGGACCACGAAGACTGGCTGGAGGCCTTTTCCGGTCACCCACGCATCGGCGAGAGGGGAGACCAAATGGCCAACCGGGAGCAGAGCGGAACCGCAGATGCGGAACAGTCGACGATGGCCGAGCTTGCTGAGGCCAACCTTGCCTACGAGCAAAGACACGGGTTCACTTACATCGTGTACGCCAGCGGGAAGACCGCTGAGGAGATGCTCGCCATTGCCCGTTCCCGTCTCGACAACAGTACGGAAGACGAGATCGCCAACGCCGCAAAAGAGCAGCGCTCGATCACGGAGACCAGACTGCGCCGGATGCTGTGCATGGATGGGCCGAGGTGACCGGAATCAGCACCCACGTCTTGGATACCACCACCGGGATGCCGGCGGAGGGGATGGCCGTCACGCTCGAGCGCTCATCGGATGGAGGGTGGCAGCACGTCGGCGATGGTGTGACCGATGAGGACGGCAGGGTGGGCTCTCTCGGAGTCGCCCTCGGGTCGGGCATCTATCGCCTCGTGTTCGCCACGGGCGACGCCGGAAACGAGCTCTATCCCGAGGTCCACGTGATCGTCGACATCGACGAGGCCAGGGAGCACTATCACATCCCGCTCCTACTCAGCGCCTACGGCTACACCACCTACAGGGGCAGTTAGTGGCACGGCTCGGCGTCAACCGCTGGGGCAAGTCCGACGTGAGGGTGTCGAAGATCCTCCGTTCGGACTCGGGTGACGATTTTCTCGATCTGACGGTCCAGGTGTTGCTCCAGGGCGACGTCGAGGCGGCCCATGTCATGGGCGACAACCGCGGCGTCCTCCCCACCGACACCATGAAGAACACCGTGTACGGGCTGGCCCAAGAGCATCTGAGCCGGGATCTCGAGGCGTTCGCAGCGTTGCTCTGTGAGCATTTCCTGGGCCGTGAGGGGATCTCTGGCGCCGATGTCTCGGTTTCGGAACGTCTCTGGGACCGTGTGGCCCCGTCCGGGTTCATTGGGGGCTCGGGCCGTCGTCTGGCTCGTGTCGCCGCTGGGGCGGAGGGCGGGGTGTGGGCCGGAGTCGACGGGCTGGTCGTGCTCAAGACCACCGGATCAGCGTTCTCCGGCTTCCCACGCGACGAGTTCACACTCCTTCCCGAGACGGAGGAGCGGATCCTGGCCACCTCGGTCAAGGCGGTGTGGAGATACTCGGCCACACCCGTGGACACCACCGCCACGTGGGAAACGGCGCGTCGAGCCATGATCGACAGCTTCTTCGCCGAGCACTCGGAGTCGGTGCAGCACCAGGGTTGGATGATGGGGGAGGCGGTGCTGGCGGCCGTCCCTGAGATCGACGAGGTCGAGTTCCGTCTCCCCAACCAGCATCATCTCGCCTACGACCTGTCCCGCTTCGGGATGGAGGACCAGGGCATCGTGTTCCAGCCAGTCAGCGAGCCCTACGGCGATATCGGCCTCACCGTCACCCGCTGAGCTCGTCGGCGTAATTGGGACCGAATTGGGTCACATATGACATGCATTCGTCCCAATTTGGCGGGGGTTAGCCCGCCGTCCTTCCCTCGAGGATGGCCAGGAATGACCGGGTCTGGATCTCATCGAGGCTCAGACCGGTCCTGGAGGTCGCCTCCTCCTCGTCGATAGCGCCACAGTTGATCGCGCGCAGGAAGTAGTTGAGCAATCCCTGGCCGGTGGCGGCGTCGTCGAAGACCTCACCGACGAGGGTCGCCTTGGCAGCCGATTCGACGAAGTTGGACAGACGTGCCCCGGCCTGGTCCAGGCCCTCGAGGAAGAAGGCGTACACGGCTGCGTACCGGGTGGGGAACTGGGCCGGGTGGAGGTCCCAGCCCTGGTAGTAGGCGTGGGTGAGGGAATGGCGGATGTGGTCGTAGTGGAGACGCATCGCGTCGTGAACGGTCTGCCTGTTCTCCTCGACTTGAGCGTCGGTCAGGTCGTCACCCCGATGGGGCGGGACCGGCATCACGTTTGTGGCTCCATCCGAGATCCAGACGCCGGTACCGGCCAGGCTCACCTGCAGAGCGTGCCGGGCGAAGTCACAGGCGGGATGGGTCATCGTCTGATAGGCGGCAGTGATGGTCAGCGAGGCCGTGTAGTCGTAGGTCCCGAAATGGGCTCCTCTGACCCGGCCCCCGGCCGCGTCGACGAACTTCCGCACGCCGGCGGTGCCATCCCGGTCGATGATGGTCTGGGGGGTCTCCACCATCAGCTCGATCGGGATCCGCTCTATGCCCAGGCCTGCCTCCAGCTCGTCCAGGGCCTCACAGAGCACAACCACCTGCTCTTCGTCCTGGATCTTGGGAAGGGTGACCGTGAACCCGGGCGGGAGCGAACCTCCTTCCTCGACCGCCGTTGTGACGAAAAGGTCGAGCGTGCGAAGCCCCCGCCGATGCAACTCTGCCGAGAGTGACTTGATCCTGATCCCGGTAAAGGGGGGAAGGGTGCCCGCCTTCATGCCGGTGGCCAGCTCGATGGCTGCCGACCGGGCGTGGCCGTCTTCCTCGTCGTCCGGGCGATGGCCGTATCCGTCCTCGAAGTCGATGCGGAAGTCCTCGACGGGCTCCCGGCCCAGCTTGGCGGCCACCAGGGTGTGGACCCTTTCGGCCAGGTCGTCGGTGAGCCCGACTATCTCGGCCAGATCGGATGGCTCAGGCGCCCATCGTTCCAGTGCTCCCGTGGCCAGCTCGCCGAGCCTCGACGCAGAGTTGGCGGCGAACAGATGGGCTCCTCCGTAGACGGTGTGGACGGGCTGTCGCTCCGGTCCTTCTCCCGGGAAATCGGTCCCGAGCCGGGCGGAGACCGCACCGAGCCTCTCTCCCCATCGGGCCATCGAGTCATCACGCAGCGTCATGTGTGGCGAATCTAAGCCAGCCGTTAGCTTTGGTGGCGATGGGAACCCTCCTCGTCCGACACGCGGAAGTGCTGGTCACGATGAATGGCGAGGAGATCGGGGATGGCGCGCTCCTCGCCCGTGACGGGTGGATCGAGGAGGTCGGCCCCACATCACAGCTCCCGGAGAGTGCCGATGAGGTGGTCGACCTCAGCGGTCATGTCGTCCTCCCTGGCCTGGTCAACACGCATCACCATCTCTATCAGACCTTGACCCGGGTCATCCCGGGGGCGCAGGACGCCGGACTGTTCGAATGGCTCCGCACTCTGTATCCCATCTGGGCCCGTATGACCCCGGACCATGTGCGGACCTCGACCCGGCTCGGTCTGGCCGAGCTCGCCTTGAGCGGGTGCACCACCGCCTTCGATCATCACTACCTGTGGCCCAACGGGTCCAGAGTCGACGATCAGATCGAGGGCGCCGGTCCTGTGGGGATTCGCTTCCACGTCTCCCGGGGCTCGATGAGCCTGGGGGAGTCCGACGGTGGGTTGCCCCCGGACTCTGTGGTCGAGCCCGAGGACGGGATCCTCGAGGACTCGAAACGCGTCGTCGGCCTCTTCCACGATCCGGGCCCCGGATCGATGGTCAGGGTTGTCTTGGCTCCCTGCTCCCC
>JALDXM010000003.1:0-15297 GCA_032155085.1 Actinomycetota bacterium
GGGATCGATCGAGGGGCCACACGGACAAGGAGAACCATCACATGAGCAAGAGCCCTCACGGCAACGGCACCCACTATCGCAAGGGCGCCGGCTGGGTCTGGGAGATCGAGCATCCCGAGCTCGGCAGGATCCGCGGATACGGCAGGACGAAGGCGTTGGCTTGCGAAGCCGGCTCCGAGAAGATCCGAGCCAGACTCACCTCAGTCGGGACGCTGGAGACGATCAGCGAGCTCTCCGACGCCTACCTCGAATGGCTGGCCGGGATGCAGTCACCCAGCGTCATCACCCAGCGCGATAGCTACGTCCGGAACTGGATACGTCCCCACCTCGGGACCATCCGGGTCCATCAGCTCACCTCCACGCAGGTCGAAGGGGTGTTCCTCAGAGTGGCTGAGGCTGGATACGGGATCCGGACCGACCAGGGCGTGAAAACAGCGCTGGGCGAGATGATTGACTGGGCGGTGGAGGGAAATCGGGTATCCGGTCGTCAGCCCGGCTCGACTTGGAACCCGGTGCGCAAGGCCCGCCATCCCTATCGGGGTGATCCTCGCCAGCTACGCCGCAATGCCCGGCCCGCCCAGCATCACGATGTGGCCACCACACTCGGCGTACTCGACAGGCGCTATCCCGGCCATCCCAGTGTGCTCGCGATCAGGCTGATCGCCGAGCTCGGCACCAGACCATCAGAGACCCTGGGCCTGCGCTGGTCCGACTTCTATCCAAACGGCTCAACTACCGAGCCCGCTTCCCATGTGTTTGTCCGGGGCGCTCTCCGGCAGCCAGGCGGGCGCGGCACCGAATGGCTGTGGACACCTGGAGCGAAGAACGGCGACGCCGGGATCCGACGCCTCGCTCTACAACCGGCCACCACAGCCCTCCTCGAGACGCACCGTCGCGCCCAGAAGTACGAGGTCGTTAAGAAGCGCTGGGACCGCAGCTCCGAGCTCATATTCCGACGCGACACCGACGGCCAACCGATCTCACCGCACAGACTCAACATGTGGCTCGCGGACAAGCATCAGCGCTTCGACCTCAGCCCATTCAGCGTCAAAGCTCTCCGCCACACCGTCGCCACCTACCTCGCCAACGAGGCCGGATGGACGCCCTGGCAGGTAGCGGGTCATATCGGCGACACGCTCAAGGTCGCGCTCTCCTACTACATCGAGCCGCCCTCGGACATGATCGGCAGCGCCCAGGACGTGAGGATGCCCTATGCAATCTGAGGACAGCGAGTCTCGCTACTACTGCACGATCTGCGTTCTCCTCGAGGGACAGCCCTCAGAGGTCTACGACGAGCAGGGCCTATTGCATCATCTGGTCGACGTGCACGACGGCCAGCAGGTCAAGGATGCCGTGACGCTGGTCGAGGCCCTCGATAGCGACGAGTCCCTGCGCGATCAGGCGGACAGCAACTAGGGATCTAGCAACTAGTCATCTAGGTGGCCGCCGGCGATCCTTTCATGCCTCCAGGGCGCCCCACGTCTTTTCCCCGACGACCCCGTCCTGGGTCAGACCCTTGTCCTTCTGGAACGCCTTGACCAGTTTGGTGGTGTCGTCTCCGAAGATGCCGTCGATCATGGAGCGGACGGTCGGGTCACCGCCGGTCCAGTAGGAGTGAGCGACGAGCATGGCTTGACATTGGCGGACATCCTGGCCGTAGCCGGAGTCGTTGTCTCCTCCTCTGATGGTGCGTCGTGTGATCTGCAAGGTGATGTCACCTCCTGATGGTGGTGGAGTCGGCTTGGGCGGGATGACGTCGTCGTAGATGATCCCGCTGGCGACGGCGCTGGGCGAGCAGTCGATCTGCCAATGCATCGGGTCTTTCGATGAGGTCGGAGTCCAGTTCATTCCCCACGTGAACACTCGGCTGCCGTCTCCGGTCCGCAGGGCTGCCAGCTCGTCGGTCATAGCCTTGGGCTGATCCGTCTTCGCGGTCCCGTAGGGGTTCTTCGACGGGTTGAGGTCGATGCAGACGGCGTAGGCGTGGAGCGAGTAGTTATTGGAGCCGCTGATCTTCCGGCAGTTATATGTCCCTCCGGCCGACTCGCGGAACAGGTAGCCATGCTTGGACATGATGTCGGCCAGCACCTCGAAGGCGGGGACCGCCTCCCGAGCCACGTACAGGTTCCACTGGTCGGCTCCCTCCGGGCCCGGGAAGGCGACCCGCTCGAACTCCGCGGTGTCGCACAGGTAGTCCGACCACCAGTCGCGGAGTGTCGAGGTGGAGGTCATGCCTCCTCCCCGTCCTCCTCCCCGTCCTCCTCCTGACCTTCACCCTCGTCGCCTTCTGGCGTGATCGGCTCGGCGTCATGCTCTGACTGAGTCTCCTCGGGCGTCTCGGTGGGTTCGGTCTCTGGAGTCGTCATGACTCCTCCTTTCTGACAGACATCTGTCTGCCGGCCAACCAGGCTCGGAGTGAGCTACTGGCCATCGTCTCCTCCACGGTGTCGGATGGCGGTGGCGGCATAGCCGCCTCCGGAGGCGGCTATGACCAGGCCGAGGGCGGCCTTCCAGATCCCGGAGGTGTCTCCCTGGACTACCCAGGCAACGATGCGTGTGCCGGCGGCGATGGTGATGGCGATGGCGACCAGGGCCAGGGTCCACAGGGCGGCCTCTTTGACCTTGTCTTTCACCGGCTCATACCGGGACGGGGACGGCTTCTGAGGTGGTCCTGTCTGACCAGCCGCACGCTCCGCAGAAGGTGATGATCACTCGTAGGGCCTGGCGGCCGAGACCGGGCAGGGTCTCCTCAAGGTATTCGACTTGGTCGATGGTCCTCGATCCGCAGGCTCGACACCGTTCCATAATCTTCCAGGGTACTGACCGGGCGGGGAGAGATCGCGAAATTCGTCGCTAAGTCGTGGATAGCGTGCCCGTCATGTTCGATGACATTCACCGCTGGTACTACGACACCAAGGTCTGGACCACGACTACCTGGCTGGGTGTGCCTGCCATGAAGTCGGTCCAGGACATGTGGTCCTATCAGGAGATCATCACCGAGCTGCAGCCGGGCCTGGTCGTCGAGTTCGGTGTGGCAGCCGGTGGAGCCACTCTCTTCTACGCCGGCATCCTCGACCAGCTCGGGCATGGACGTGTCCTCGGCGTGGACGTCGACCTATCCCAGGTCCATCGCCAAGCGGCCGACCATCCGCGAGTGGTCCTGATCGAAGGTTCGTCGACCGAGCCGGCAGTGGCGGATCGGGTTGTTGAGATGCGTGCCGGTGCCGGACCGATCTTCGCTGTCCTCGACTCCGACCATCACAAGTCGCATGTCTTGGCCGAGCTGGAACTGCTGACCCCACTCCTCGAGCCGGGTGACTATCTGATCGTCGAAGACTCGAACATCAGCGGTCATCCGGTCCTCCCCGATTGGGGCCCGGGACCGTTCGAGGCGATCACCGAGTTTCTCGCCGCCCATCCCGGCGTGTACCGACAGGACACCGAACGGGAGACCAAGTTCGGCTGGACCTTCGCACCGGAGGGTTTCCTGGTCCGCATCTAGGCCGGTCCGATGTCTTCAGCCATGATCCAGCCAGGCGACACATCAGCGACCGCGGTTTCGACGGTGCCCGCCCCGGCGGACCGTTGCAGACGTAGCCGATAGTTACGGAGCGCCGCGCCTGGAGTGATAATCACCGCGCCATGTCCGATCTGGCGAGCACCGTTCGCCGACGGAACGAAGTCCACGAACCGGCCCAGTTCGGTAGCCGTTCCCTCATAGATGCTGCCGATTGCCCGGTCGGTGCCAGCCACCCCGTTCACCCGGATGGGAAGATGAGCGGTGATCTTGATCCGCCGATTGATCCCCACCGGGACCGCGATCGAAAGCCCGGTGACATCGGTAAGGGTGGTGATCCCGGTCTGGGCGACGATCACTTGGGCATAGTTGAGCACGCCGCGCGCCCCGCCATTCCCCGAGGTGAACACCCGTCGGTCGGCCATCACCCCGCCGGTCATCTGAGCGAGGACGGTCTCATATACGGCGGCGGTCTCCGATGGGGTGGTCACTCCTGCCCGGAAGTTGATGCTGAAGATTGACCCGGCTGCGGTGTAGCGGAGGACGACGATCCCGTCCGCGGTGACCGGGACGATGACCGCGGCGTCGTTCACGGCATAGTGACCGTTGATCCAGGCGGCTCCGGTGGCAATGGTCACCTGCCCGGCGGAGAAGCTGGGGGCCATCCCTCCGGTGATCCCCGAGACGACCCCTTCCGGGGTCCACAGTCGGGCCATCTGTATCCAACGGTCTTCGGTTGCGACCGCTCCCTCACCGGCATCGGTGGGCCATCCAGTAAGCGCCATGATCTACCTCACTTCCAGGGTTCTTATCCGGGCGTCGGTCCGCGCCAGTTGTTTCCACAGCGCCATGTCGACCGCCCCACCCAGGGAGGGTCTGATCGCCGCCGGCGTGTTGCCGCGCAGCTCGACGACGACCTCGCGGATCACCTGCTCGAAGGGTGGGGCATCCGGGTCGAGCCACACGGTCGCCAGCGATCCGAGCGTCCAGTCGACTCCGAACAGTTGGCCTTCGGTGTTGACCGCTTCCATTTCGACGATGGGCAGGGTGACTGTGTCTGCCAGGGTTTCGACCCCTTCTGAGGCGAGCTCGGTGGGACTGGTCGTGTCCCGTCGGTCGACGAAGGTCTCGAACCGTCCCCACTGGCTGACACTGGCCGCATCCTGGACTTCGACGATGAGTCGGGCGGTGCCTTCTCCGCCGCCACCCAGGTAGACGTAGTTGGCGTCGGGCGCCGTGTAGGCCGACTCGGAGCCGGCCAGGGTTCCGAGCTCCACCGAGAAGCGGGCCGACCCGGTCGGCTGGAAGACGTTGAACGTCAGGTCGATGACTTCGATACCGAGCCCGGCCCCGTCGGCGAAACGGACCATCTCGCCCAGCAGGCTGTGGTAGCGGAGTCGGCGGGTGATGGTCGGACCGAGGGCGGGCGGGGTGGGGACGAGAAGGTCGGTCACCCGGCGGGCGGGGATGGCTCACGGCCCTGCATTGGCGTTGACGTAGGCGGCGATCACCTGGGAAACCGGCCCGGTCCGGGTGTCGTAGATCGACGTCGAGTAAGGGGGCGCGGTCGAGGCGGGTTGGGGGTGGGCGAGGCGGCGGCCAAGCCAGGCGAGATCGTCGACCCCGGTGATGGTCATCATGTCGCCGTTGTCGTCGATGGTCCGGTTGAAGTCGATGGGCGGGCCCGACCGGAACACTTCAGATACCCGAGACGAGACGATGAGACGGGGTCGGGCCGCGTTGAGCAGGGCCTGGCATCCATCCGATGCGGTGGGCAGTACGAGCTCCCAGGTGGAGACCGCGTTGAACCGGGCGCGGATGGTGGCCGATTCGTAGACGTCGATAGCCGCTGTTGGGATACGCCCGTCGGCCGCCTCGAGGGTCCAGGCGGTGCCGATCTGAGCGTCGGGTACGAGGGCTAGGCCGCTAACCATGCGTTCCTCCAGGCGAACCGGATGAAGGTGTCGTCAGTGGTGCCGACCGCCGACATCTGGATCTGATTGTTCCCGCCGATCAGCGGCCACAGATAGGAGGTATCGGTGAGCGACGAATAGGAGTTTTCGCCGTCGATGCGGACCAGCTTCTGTCCGGGGCGGGTGTCGACGATCAGGGTGGAAAACTCGGGGATCTCCCCCATGACCTTCCATCTGACCCCGGTGGTCACGTTGATGACTTCGACGTCGGTGGCCGGTCCGAGGACGGTGACCACCGGCCACGCTTCGACATCGCCGGTGTTGGTGACGGTGAAGTTCTCGAAAGTGTTGGATGCGCCGACGAGAAGCGGGAAGGCGGGGAACGAGCCGGCGAAGCGGAACCAGAGGACTGGGTCGCCCTCCTCACCCACTTGGACCGACGATTCGACCGAGTCGACCCAGTAGGGGTAGGCGGCCCGGAAGATGAGCGTCCCCGGATAGTGGGAGCGGTTCGATTCGGCCAGATCGTCGAGGCCCGCCTCGTACACACAGAGGATCTGACGGCCTGCCCATTCCCCTTCGACGACGGTGAGGGTTCCCTGGCCTTTCATCGGGTCGAGGATGCGACCCCACTCCCGGTAGTCGGGTCGTCCGTCGAGCGGACCGGGGACGACGACGGGGACCGCTACCGCCCGTTCGGCGTGGAGGGCGCCGATGTAGCGGGAGCCGGCTTTGCCGGGGGCGGGGAGGGTGGTGACGACGATCGGGGGCATCATCCGTCCCACCGTCCCTTTCAGGGTGCGGAAGCGGACGGTCTCGCCGGCCGGGTTGGCGTACTCGTGGGTCTCACAGTTGGCCGGGTCCCAGGGTCGGGTGGTCATCGCTGACCCCGCTGGAGCTCGAGGCGTCGGAACCCCCAGGCGACATCATGAGGGTCGACGGTCCGCGGGTAGACGTTCATGGTGTAGGCACTGCCCGCGCCCACGGCCCCGCGCCCGCCGACGATCCCACCGTTGATCGCCAGGGTCCTCGAGCCGAGGAAGCCGGCCACTCCACCCCAACCCGATTCGAGCCCGGACTGGAGGCCGCCCATGATCAGCTTGCCCGCACCGACGAGGAGGCGGGCATCCCGAGA
Source organism: Actinomycetota bacterium (assembly GCA_032155085.1). Lineage (GTDB taxonomy): Bacteria > Actinomycetota > Acidimicrobiia > Spongiisociales > ZC4RG35 > JARDZU01. The sequence continues at coordinate 6,566 of JALDXM010000003.1, forward strand.
TGGTGGACCTTTCAGATCGGCGATCTGATCACCGAGCCCGGAGAACCATCCGGTCACGTTGTCCCACATGTCTTTCAGACCGTCCCAGAGCCCGGAGATGATCTTCTTCCCGATCTCGAACAACCATCTCCCGGCGTTGACATAACGGCCGATGATGTCGGCGGCGAGCCCGCCGATCCAGGTGGTGATGTTCGTCCAGGCGGTTTTCAGCCCGTTCCACAATCCGTTGATGACCCGCATCCCGGCGTCCTTCAACCAGTTCACCGCGGAGGCGAAGAAGGCGACCACCTTGTCTTTGATCCCGAGGAAGAAGGCGATCGCCTCATCCCATTTCGTTTTGATGGCGGTGACCACCCCGGCGATCAGGTTCTTGATTCCGTTCCACACCGCGGTCGCCGTTTTCGTGATCCAGTCCCATGCTGCTTTCAACGCGGCAACGATCCCTGCCCACACCTTCTTGATGACGGCGAGGATGGCGTCCCAGTTCTTGATGACCAGGATGATGATGGCGATGAGGGCGACCACGGCGGCGATGACCAGGCCGATCGGATTGAGGACCAGGGTGCCGTTCAGGATCATCTGCCACATGTTCCAGAGCTTGATGGCGCCGACCAGGACGAGGACAGCCCCGGCCAGGGGGAGCAGCCAGTCGATGTTGTCCTGAATGAACCCGGCGATCGTCTGGAGGATGGGCGCGAGGAACTCGAGAATCGGTAGGAGGACCCCTCCGACCGCCTCGGACACTTCGCCGAAGGCGACCGACATCTTCTCCGAGCTGGTTGCGGTCGCCGCCGCGGTACCGCCCACTTTCCCTTCCAGAATGTCGAGCACCGCGGCCTGAGCGCCGGCCACATCCCCCGCCTCCGCCATCCCGGCGATCAGCTCCTTCTGGGAGTCGGTGAGCGGGCCGGTCAGCTTCTGGAGTTTCCCCAGACCGGCGGCCGGGTCCTGGAGGATCTTGCCCAGAGTTGCCGCGTTGCCTTCCAGAGTGCCGAACCCGGCGGCGGCCAGGTCAGCTGCAGCGGCGGTGGTCCGGTCGAACACTCCCGAGGTCCGGGCCGTCTCATCGGACAGGTTGGAGAAGGTCGCCAGCTGGGCTTGGGCGTTCAGGATCTGTTCGTCTTCGACGCCGATCAGCGCCGACAGTTGGGAGGCGTAGGTCTGAGCATCCTTTGCCGCCTGGCCGGTCCCGTCACCCGCATTGAGGAACGCCTGCTCCAGTCCGGCGACCGCCGAGGCTGATTCTTCGGCGGCGGTGACCGCGCCCTTCCCGAAGGCGACGACCGCGCCCACGGCCAGAGCCCCGCCAAGGGCTCCGGCCATCCCCGACATTCTCCCCCCGGTCGTCTTGGCAGTGTCGCCGACCCCTTTCAGCGCGGTGGTCGCTTTCGTGGTGTCGGCCAGGACCTTGACGACTAGCTCGACCGGACTAGCCATCTACCGTCTCGACTTCCGGTTGTATTCGTCGATCAGTTCGACCGCGGTGAGCAAGGCTCGAGGATTGTCCAGCCAGTCGGACACGGTGCCGCCCCAGCCGATCACGACGGCGGCGGCCAGTCGTCCGAGACTTCCCTCGGGGTAGGGTCCAGCGGCTCCCCCTCCTCAACCGATTCGGGCATCCCCTCCAGGACCTCGAGGAAAGCGTCATAGTTGAGAGGGACGTTGACCCGGAGACGGATCAGAGCGTTATGACAGACCCGGAACAGGGCGCCGGCGGTCTGGAGCTCTTCGAAGGGAAGTGAGGCCCAGTCCCGGGCCGAGGTCTCGATGATGATCGGGTCCTCGCCCTTCATCTGGACCGAAAGGTGTTGCCAGGCCATTCAGGCTCCTTTCACTTTGCTGATCGCTGTCTCCATGTCCTCCTCGAAGTAGCCGATCCACTGGGATCTGGTCTGCTCGGCCGCTTCGACCAGGAACAGGCTGGGACTGATCCCCCGGGCCGGCCATCCCCAGTGAATGACCGGGGCGTACACCAGGTCTGATCCGATCAAGGCCTGGTTCTTCTCGGCTCCGGTCGTGATCGAGGAAGCGAGACGTCCCGACAGTCGAGGAGCCCTCCGGCGGGCGTCGGCAGCGATCAGAGTGTTGGTGGCTTCGATCGCCCGTTCCATGTTGTCGATCGCTTCGGCTGCCGCATCCAGGGTCTGGTCGAACCGGGCCACCCCGACGATCTCCGCCCTGGGCCCGGCCATGCTCAGGCTCCGGCGAGGATCCGGTCGACCAGTTCCGCCTTGGTGCCGGCAGTCGAAAGCCCGGCCTCGGTAGCGATCGCCTGCAGCTCGGCCACGGTGAGCGCCTCCAGCTCCTCCCTGCTCTGACCGGACGGCTCAGACTCGCCGCCCGCGGCCATCACCCCGGCCGCCCAGGTCCGGGTGACGTCACCGACGATGGCGAACTCGAAGTCGGAGGTGATCCGAGTGTTGACATCGCCGCCGAATGATTCGCCTGGGACCTCGAGACGGCATTGTCCGGTGAGGGTGGGACCGCCTTCGGTCGTGTTGGGGACATACTCGAAGGCGACGGTCTCCAGGTCGTGCTCCCAGAGGTACTCGGTGATCGACAGCGCCTCGTCGAGCCAGTCCTGGACGAAGGTGCCGGCCACGGCTCGGGCGTCAAGTTTCCGACCGGCGGGAACCGTGTCACCGCATAGCGTCTCGAGGGCGTCACCGTCGTCGGTGTACGACGAGTTGATCCGGACATTGGTCACCTGACAGGAGAAGTCGAACTGGCTGGCCACCTCCCCGAACTTCAGGGTTCCCCCCTTGACCTTGGCTTCCATCACGGTCATTTCTGGTCCTCCTATCTGTAGATGGTGAATGCGATCGCGGCGGCCAGGTAGTCGACGCCTGCCACCTCGTACTTGCCGGTCCGGCCGAGGCTGGTCAGGTTGACGGCGGGCATCTCCTCGAGGGTCCGGTAGGCGTGCTCGGAGAGATCGGTGAGCTGATCCCAGGTGCCTTCGAGCGCATAACGGCCGGCGTAGATGACCACCATCAGGCCGATGAGTCGCTCGCAGAGCGAGCCGCCCGGCGTCATCCACGGTTCACCGGCGGTCACGACCAGTTCAGGGGTGACGACCAGGTCGACCGGGCGGGCCGAGACGATCACCTTTGCGTCGACTGTCTCACTGAGAGCGTCGGCGACCTCATGCATGGTGTCTTTGAGCAGGGTGTCGGTGAAGGTCAGCATCAGCCGACTCCGAAGGAGACACGCTCACCGGTGAGCATTGCCTGCAGGTCGGGGTCGCGGCTCATCACATAGACCGGCCCGGTGTCGAAGCCGCCGGCGATCCCGAAGGGTGCGTCGAAGCGGGCGTAGTGACGGGTAGCGGCCAAGGAGACGAACATGCGGCCCTGCTCGGTCACCTGGGCGACCGATTCAGGGTTTTCCGGGTCGATCCGGCCGGTCCGCTGTGCCCAGAGAGCACAGGCCGCATCCAGGGCCCAGCCGATCTGTTCGTCCCGGGTCGGATCCGCCGGGACGCCGAGCAGGCCTCGGATGTCCTCGACGGTGACACCACAGTCCAAGCTCACCCACCCTCCTCAGGCTCGGGCTCAGGCGCTGGTTCCTCAGCCGGTGGCTCTGGTTCGGGAGAACCGGTGATCAGCTCGAGGAGCTGTGCCTTGGTCATCGACGAGTCCCAAGCGATCTCGTGCTCGTCGAGCCACTCCTGGATGGCCACCTTGGTCCACGAATCGGACGGGGTCGACGGTGTTTGAGCCGACACGCCCGCGGGGATGACCTCCGTCTCCCAGAGGCTGGGAGGGTAGGACTCCTCGTACGGGCCCGGGAACGTCATCGCGTCCCTCTATGGCGTCGTATCGGCCAGCTTGACGACGGCGTTGGGAACCGGGCTGTTGGTGGCCAGCTCACCGGCGACGGCGACCTGCCGACCGAGGACCGACGGTTCGACCGCTTCCAGGATCGGATACTGGTAGAGCCAGCCTTCGATCCCTTCCCCGTTCCCGACGTAGATCGCCGTGTCGGCGATCGCCCAGGTTTGGACGGCCCGCAGTCCAGCGACCGGGGTTGTGAACCCGGAGGCGTTCGACTGCCCGGGGGCGTTGGCCGCTCCCAGATAGGGGAAGAGGGGCCGGCCGGCCAGGTCTGTCTTCCCGCCGATCATGGCGAACCCGAGCGGGCCCATCAGGATCCACTCGGCCAGCTCGCCGGTCATCTGGTAGACGGTGGCCGCGGCGTCGTAGATCGCCTGGAGGGTGGCAGCCGGGTCGGCGGTGGAGTCGAGCGGTTCGACCGTCGTGGTGGTGGCCGCTTTTGTGACCACTCCCTTCTCGATGTGTCGGGACAGCCGTTTCCGCATCTGACGGAGGATCAGCTCGAGGCTTCCCGCCCGGAAGGTGAGCAGCTTCTGGCTGATGTTCAGATAGCCGCCGACCGTGTCCGACGTGATCGGGACCGAGGTCACGTCGAACTTCTTGGAGGGAAGCTCGGCCTTCTCCAACGCCTGGACGCCGACCCCAGTGTCGTCGTCCGGGTCTTCGACGATCGGTCGGGTGAAGGTGGTGTCGGGCAGGGGGAGCAGGCCGAGAGCGCTGGCGAATGGCATCGATGCGGGGATCGGGTCGATGACCGGACCGACACTGGGGACGACATGGAGGCCGGCCAGGTCACCAGCGACCGGTGTGGTCTCGGCGGCGATCGTCCCCATGTGCTCGGCCGCCCTCTTCATCACGGTCTGATACCGGGCCTTCGAGTCGTTATCGGACTGGTGGAGCATGTCGTAGAGCAGGTCGCCGGCGGACCGGTAGGCGAATGGCTTCTGATCGTTGGCGACCTTGAGGGCCTGCAGCTTGTCGGTGATCTGCGAGTTGATGCTCCAGTCGACTGCTGCCGCCTCCATCTGCTCTTCGAGACTGGTCTTCCGCTTGGCCAGGGTCTCCAGCTCTTTGGTCTCCTCGTCGGTCAGATCCCGGTTGTCATCCTCAACGGCCTTGTCGAGTAGGGCCTGGGCTCTCGTCTTGACCTGGTCGAACTGGCTACGGAGGTGGGCGAGAAGGGGATGCTCGGACATGAGGGACACTCCAATCGTCGAGGGGTACGACGGGGTGTCCGCTCTGGGAGGGTGTCCACTCAGCCGGTGGGGTGTCTCCTCGGACGGGGTGTCCGCTCTGCGGCTGTCACCCTAGCGCGAGAGGGCGGCCGGACTCAGCTGAAGATCTGCCGGTAATGGTCGAGTTGGGGGGTGGCCACTGGCGGCAGCTCGTACTCCGGTGGCGGGTCGTCGCCGGAGTCTTCGCGGAGGGCGAGGACCTTGGCTGTCGGGAAGGTGTTGAGAGGAGTGGCGGCCACCGCCCGGATTTCGATGGATCGCCGGTACACCGTGTCACCTTCCACGTATGAGCCGTGGTCGGCGAACTCGACGGAGAGGCCGTCGTGAGACTCGCGGAGCATCGACTGGATGAGCGGCAGGTCGGGCCGGTCGTAGAGCCCGAATGTGGCGTAAGCGCCGTCGTCGGCTTCCGACAGGCTGCGGGCGAAGCCGATCTGGCGGGGCAGGTCCTCACCGTGGTCGAGATTGAGCCGGATGTAGTTGGGTCTACCACGGAGCACGTCGCCGATGAGCTGGAGTTGTCGGGCGATGGCGCGGGGTAGATGCACTTCGATGAAACGTTGCCGCTGCCCGGTGACCGGGTGGATGTCGACCACCTGGGCCGGTTCGTTGTACGGGAGAATCTTCCCTTCGACGGTCCGACCGTCGTCGCGGAGGGACAGCTGGTCGGTCGTGATCGATCGGATGTGGGTCGGCTTGCTCATACTCCCTCCAGGGCTTGTACCGCGTCGGTCGCCGAGGCCTCGTCGGCGTCGATCTGTTCGATGCGGCGGATCTCCGAAGCGGTGATGGCCCGGCCGGTGTCGTCCTCGAGGCCGTGGAGCGCCTGGTAGGCGCGGGAACGGCCCTCCAGGCCGGGACGGACATACGAGTCGGGGTTGAACAGCATCTTGTTGGTCCGGCCGGGGATGGCCCAGGGTGAGATGCCGTCGGAGATCTCTCTGGTGAACGGGCGGAGAGTGGACCGCCAGTGATAGTCGAAGATCGACTCGACGTTGCTATACGTCATCGACGACCCCTGGGGAAGGCCGACCTGGAACGGTTGGACACCGAGCGCGACCGCGATCCTTGACTCGTCGAACTGACGCTGGTCGAGAAGCGCCATCTCCTTGGGGGTGATGGTCAGCCCGGCGAGCGTGAACCCGCCTGAGGTAATGGCGGGAGCGCCACCGCGGCGGGCAGCATGGTCGAGCCACTGGGCCCGGAGTCGATCGACCTCCGTCTCGGTCAGCTCGTAGGGGGCGTTGAGGACTCCCCAGGGGATGCCACCGCGAGCGGTCAGGTCTGAGGCGAAGGTCTGGGCGTTGACCGCGGCCCCCCAGTTGGCGGCGACAGCCTCGAGAGGGGAATGGCCGCGCAGTTCGCCCGGCCAGACGGCGTACTTCATGTGGAGGACGTCGGCCGGGTCGAGGTCCGCAACATAGGCTCGGCCGTCGTCGAACAGGCTGTCCTCCCATCCCATCAGCTTGTAGGCGGGCCGGCCCCGATCATCCCGGTACACCTCGACGAGGTCCGGGTTGAGGACGACGAAACGGGCGACCGAGCCGTCGGCGAAGCGGGCGAGGGCCCAGAGGATGATCTCGCCTCGACGCTGGTAGGTCCAGATCATCTGCTTGACCGCCTCGGTCCAGGAGGCGTAGAGCCCGGGCGCGGGGTTGTCCATCCAGGTGAGCGGATCGGCGATCTTGCCTGCGCGGGAGAGGTAGACGGGCATCGACCCGATGATCCGGGCGTTGAGGTCGATGCAAGCGAACACCACTGACACCTTCCCGGCCGGAGCTCCCATCCCGTTCCAATTCGGAGTGTCCCAACCGACCGGCCAGCCATCCCAGCGCTGCACCTCGGGAGGGGGATGAGACGCCGGGTACATGACGTGGGTGTCGCCGAATCCGGGGCCGACGTTCGGACCGACCGTCCCCAGTGGCGGGTTCGGATTGGGCATGACACCGTCGGCGGCTCGTGTAGCGACGACGACCAGCCCCGATCTGGTCATCAGCTCACTCACATTGGACTCACGGTGTCCCGCAATCTAGACGATTCGACCGTTACGGCGGTGCCCGGTGGAGGCCTCCACCGTAACGGTATGAGGCTCGGTCGAAATGGTCAGCTGTGGATCTCAGGCTTGATGTCGGGCCCGTAGGCGGCTGCCACAACGCGGGCGAGCGCGGTGACGGCGGGGATGGGACCGCCGGAGTCTTTCCGGGTGATCTTCCAGTTGCCGTCGCCGGTGTCGGTCCGCCCGGCTGCGGCGATCTGCGCGTTGAGCAGCGGATCGTTGGGATGGGCTATACGCCGGTTGACGACTGCATCCCAGAGCAGCGAGCTGGCCGATGTGAAGGCGGTGCCGACGATCTTCTCGACCTTGGCCGGCGTCTTTTTCTCGAGGTAGTCGGCGATGATCTGCGCGGTGGCCGGATCGTAGGAGACCGATCGGGGTCGCCACATGCGGACCCAGTCCTTGATCCGATCCGCGATCGAGAGCAGGTCGATCGCGTCGCGATCGGTCCACGAGTCGACCAAGGAGACGACCAGCCGGGACTGTGGATCACCGTGCTCGTCGTCGATGTCGGCCCAGGCGCCGGCGAGTAGGGCAGCATCACGGCCGTCGGCGTCGACTCCTACTCCGAACCAGACCCGGGTTGTCTCCGGGTCGAAGACGGGGGTCTCCGCGGCGCAGGCCGCCCAGTCGACCGCCGGGACCGCGGGAGTGCCGCCAGTGTCGAGGAACTGGCAGAGCACTTCGATCCGGAAGTCCTCCTCGCGGAGGTTGGCCAGGTCCTCGAGGATGGCCTCCTCGGTGAGGATGTGGCCGAGGGCCGGGTTCGACTGTCTCCATGCTTCCCGATCGTTGAGGGGACAGGCCGGATCTTCGGCGGACCATTCCAAGTAGGCCATGCGCGGATCCAGATCATGGTCAGCGGCGGCACGCCGGCCGCGGGCGACCAGACCGGAGAGGAGGTCCGAGTCGGCGTTGCCCGCATTGGAGACGCCCCACCATTGCGGATTGGGGCGGACTCGTTGGGTAGGGATGGCAGCTCCCCAGAGGGCGGGTCGGAGCTCGCGGAGCTCGTCGAAGATGAGCAGGTCGGCGGACCAGGTTCGGAACGCAGCCTGACGGGGGGCGAGGATCATGTAGGTGGTTCCGTCTCGGGTGCGGATCCGCTCCTGGCCGTTTGACTCTCGGATCCCGTTCCGGCCGATCCGCTTCCGAAAGGACGGAGTGGCTTCGATGGTGTCGACCAGCTCCTCGAACACCTTGCGGGGGACGGTCCGATCCTGGGCGGTGTGGAGGATGAGCCGCTCGTTGTTGAGCTGTGGGGCGAAGAAGCCGGTGAGGATGCGACCTTTCAGGACCCGGGTTTTCCCGTTCTGCCGGCCGACCAGGCCCAGCACTCCGCGGTGGGCGAACCGGCCGTCCGGAGCGAGCTCGAGGGCGCAGCCGGCGAAGTAGTCCTGCCAGGGCATAAGCGGATCGCCGGCGATCTCGCAGATGCGAGCCATGACCGGGCCGAGGCTGCGGGATCCGGGGCGGCGGGGCGTTCCGATCCTGGGCCGCTGGTGGCCTTCAAGCCTTTCCGCTGTCGAGGTCGATGATGTGGAGGGCTCCAAGCTCATCCTCCTCGGCGAGACCCGGGTCGATCGAATTCTGGTAGCGCCCGCG
>JALDXM010000004.1:0-15220 GCA_032155085.1 Actinomycetota bacterium
GGTACCGCCAGATGTAGAGAACGATGACGACAGCGATGACGATCGACAGCACCCTGTCGTCCAACTCGGTGAGCAGATACGTGCCGGCGATGGTGGCAACCGTCCCCACGAGGAGGAATGGCGTCATAACAAAACCGGTCCCCTTGGCCCCGGCCCGGTGCTCCCACAGGAGCCAGCCATTCGAGACCAAGTTGGCCAACGACAGGACCACGACGGCGTGCTCGACACTGGTGAAGCCCGCGATGAAGGGGACGGCCAGTAGCGGGCCGCCCATCCCGGCTACCCCTTTGACCAGGTAGGCAACCGAGATCACCAGCAAGATCAGGGCCAGCTCGCCGGTCATGCTGCCCCAACCTCGTAATTGGGACCGGAAAGTGTCATATGTGGGCAGCTGGCTCCCAATTACGCCGTGGGCCTGGGCTTGGTCTAGCCGGCTGCGGTCAGATCAGGCGGGTTGAGGCCGATGGCGCGCAGCATCCCCAGCTCGTCGCCGAAGTACCAGGCCTCGGTGATCAGCCCATCCTGGACATGCCACAGGCCGACCTCCACGACATCGATATGACGACCGGTCGCCGGGATCCCGTAGAGGGAGCCTGTGTGGGTTCCGACCACTCTGAAGATGCCCCACACCTTGTCGTCCTTGGCCGTCAGCTCGATGAGGACGTTCTCGCGGTCCCTCATCGATTCGTCGTCCATCCCGCCCGGCCCGTCGTGCTCCCAGAGGTCTCCGATGTGGGTGAAACCGGCCCGGTGCCGCTTGAACCCCGGCGCCAGGAACGGGGCTCGCTCGGAGACCTTGGCCGCTCGATAGGCAGCCACGACGGACAAGGCCTCGGCCTCCTGATCGGTACACGTGCACTCGATGTCGCCGAAGAGAGAGATGTGTGGGTGTTCGATCATCAGAGCTCCACGATTGGACGCACGGCCACACGTGATTCGAGCGCGGCCAGCGCCTCGTTCACGGATTCGAGCGGATAGACATGGGTTATCAGAGGGCTCAGATCGACCTGACCCGAGCGCATGAGCGCGATCATCGCGGGGTATGCGTTGGGGCTCGAGCGAATGCCCATCAGATCGACTTCGTCCAGTGTGAGCCGATCGATATCGATCGAAGACGTCTTGCCGCCGGTCAGACCGAGAAGCGCGATACGGCCGCCTCGTCGCACCGCCCCGATCGCCTGGCCGGGCACATCCGGGTTTCCACTGCAGTCGAGGATGTAGTCGACCCCACGCCCGCCGGTGCGGCTCCGGATCCCGACGATCGGGTCCTCGACCTCGTAGTCGACGACCTCGTCGCACCCCATCTGCTCTGCTAGCTCGAGCCTGCTCCCCCGGCCGACCATGATCACGTGGGAGGCACCAGAAGCCGAAGCGACCGCAGCAGCCAGGAGGCCGAGAAGACCCGGGCCGAAGATCGCCACACTCGAACCCGGGACGAACTCGACGCGGCGCAAGGCATGGACCGTCAGTGAGCCCTGGTTGACCAGTGCCCCCTCTAACGGGCTCACGGTGTCGGGCAGCCTGTGCAGCATCACAGCGGGCCGCACGGCGTACTCGGCCAGTGCGCCCGGGGCCGTGTGCCCGTACAACCGGTAGCCCGGCGTGCCGGAGAGCTCGCAGAGGTTGTAACGCCCTCGCCTGCACATCTGACAGCGGCCACAGCCGATGTGATTCTCCGCCACAACCTGGTCGCCCGGCTTGAGGTCGAAGCCATCCAGGCCATCACCGAGCGCGGCCACTTCGCCTGACCATTCGTGGCCCATGATGAAGGGCAGGGAGGGAGGCCAGCCACGGGCCTCGAACGCGCCGTGGACCATTTTGAGGTCGGTTCCGCACAGGCCACAGGCCTTGACCCTGAGCAGGACCTCCCCCTCGCCGGGGATGGGGACGTCGACCTCTTCGACCGCCAGGTCGTTCCACGCACGTAGGACCGCCGCCTTCATCTTCGTCATCGGCCTTCCTCGGCTCCACGCTCGCCGAGGGTCTTCCAGACATCCTCGACCGAGGCTGCGATGTGATCGGCCACCGCCTCGATGATCTCCCGGGCCCTGTCTTCGTCGACCGCCCCCGGGCTTCCGTACCACCCGGATGCCGCGACTTCCCTGAAGTCCTTCATGACCGGGAACACATCACGCCGGCGGAACAGGGCATGGCCCTCGTTCCCTCGATCCACCGGATCGCCTCCGGTTCGGTCGTCGAGCCTGACCAGGGACGGGTCATGGGTCAGGACCGCCGCGGTCTCCATGGACCCGGCGTGGGTGAACTCCATCTCGTCGGGGAACAACCCGTTGGTGACCACATGGCCCTCGGCCACGATGACCCGGACAGGATGAGCGGCCTGCACCTGATCGGCAGCCACCCGGATCGCCGGTGTGTTCCCCTCGTGCCAGTTGACCACCACGACTCTCCTCACACCGGCCGCAGCGAGCCCGCCACAAATGTCGAGCATCAACGAGCCCAGGGTGGCTGGGGTGATCGTCAGAGATCCGGGCCAGGGGAGGTGATAGGGAGCAACCCCGACAGGTGACAAGGGGAGCACCGGCGCATCGAGTCGCTCCCCGACCCTGAGGGCGATGGCCAGAGCGGCAAAGCCATCTGTGCCCAGAGGGAGATGAGCGCCATGCTGCTCGACGCTGCCCGTGACCAGCACGGCCGTCCCCCGACCCAGGGCTTCCCCGGCTTCGGGCTGGGTCATGTTGGCGAGAAGCAGACGCTCCAACGTCACGTCGGGACAACCTCCTGGCGTTGCCCGTTGCTGTATCTGCGCAAACGGTTGTTCAAAGGGTAATCAATGGATTCAGCCGATGTCGGTGGCCACCGGGGCCGTGGATTCCCTCACGATGAGCTCAGGCGTGACCAGCTGGGTCTCAGGCGGTCGAGCCGGGTCGGCGATGGTCTCCAAGAGGAGCCGAGCCACCCTACCTCCGAGCTCGTACTGCGAGATGCGGACGGTGGTCAAGGAAGGCGAGAACCGGTCGCTGTAGGGCATGTCGTTGAAGCCGACAACCGAGACGTCGGCAGGGCACGATCGGCCACTGTCCCGGATCGCATCGATGGCGCCGAGGGCGAGCCGATCGTTGGCAGCGAGCACGGCCGTAGTCTCCGGGCGCTCCTCGAGCAGCTCACGCGTGACCCGATGCCCCTCCTCTTCTGTGTGACGACGAGCAAGGCGATGACTGCCAGTGAGCCCGGCAGCACTCAACAAGGTCTCGAAGGCGGCGAGACGGTTCACCGTCGAAGACACAGCTTCTGGGCCGCCGACGTGGACGACATGCCGGTGACCGAGCGAAAGGAGATGATCCACCGCCATCCGGGTCCCCGCGTGGTCATCGGGGAGGACCGCGCTCACGCCCGGGACATCGGCACCCCGGTTGAAGAGAACTACCGGGATGCCCTGAGCGACGATCCCGGCCAGGACCGGGTCGTTCTCTCGTGCGACGCCATACATGAGCCCGTCCGCCTGCACACCGAGCATTGCCGCCACCTGGGACTCGGCATGCGCCGGGTCGTCGTCGGTACTGGCCAGGATCAGCGAATAGCCGCCGGCATAGAGGACGTCCCCTGCACCCCTGGTGATCCCCGCTTGATAGAGGTTCCCGACGTCGGGAACCAGCATGCCGACAACGAGCGTGCGCCCCGTGCGAAGCGCTCGGGCAATGGTGTTGTGCCGATATCCGAGGCGGCCGGCCACCTGCCTGATTCGCTCCTCGGTGTCAGGGGTGATTCGACCTGCGGCTGCCTGACCGTTGAGCACTCTGGAGACTGTGGACACGTGAACCCCGGCCTCCCGGGCCACGTCGCGAAGAGTCGGCGGCCTCGCCGCGGGAGAGGCTGGGCCGTCAGAAGGGCTCATGCGAGCCTCGGCTCAGCGGCTCTCGGTGCGGGGATCGAGGACGTCTCGGAGACCGTCGCCAACGAGGTTGAAGGAAAGGGCCCAGAGAAAAACCATCAGACCGGGGAACGTGGAGGTCCACCAACGGCCGGCGACGATGTCGGCCTGGCCTTCACTGACGAGAGTTCCCCACTCTGCCTGGCCGGCGACAGCCAGGCCGATGAAGGCGAGGGTGGCTCCGAGCAGAACTGCATGACCCATGTCCAGGGTGGCCTGCACCGCCACCGGCGAGAACGAGTTGGGCAGGATGTCCTTGCGGATGATGCCCCATCTCGAGTCGCCGATGGCACGAGCCGCCTCGACGTACTCCTCCTCCCGCACCGAGAGGATCCGGCTCCGGATGATCCGGGCATAGCGCGCCCACATGATCACCGCCAGGGCGACCACGATGTTGATGAAGGACGGCCCCAGGATGGCGGCGATTGCGAGTGGGAACACCAGGGTGGGTATAGAGAGGAAGATGTCGACGACACGCATCATGAAGGCGTCGACCTTGCCGCCGATGATGCCCGCCGTGCTCCCCACGATCAGACCGATGATCACAGCCCCGGTCACGACGTAGATCGAGAGCAGGAGGGAGAGACGGGCCCCCCACACCACCCCATAGAGAACGTCTCCTCCCAGGCGCGTCGTGCCCAGTGGATGGCCTTCGGTACCCGGTGGGGCGGCGACCGCGCTGAGGTCCCTGGGCATCTGGTAAGCACCTCGCGGGTTCTCGTCCACGATCAACGGGGCGAAGATCGCCATACCCAACATCAAGACGATCAAGACGCCGCCAAACACAGTGCTACCCCGGCTGAAGACTTCCTTGAAGTTGGCCAGGAACCGTCGGAGCTTGACCCGGCTGGGAGACTCCCGGACCACAGCAGGGGGTGTCTCGGCGCGGACCGGCTCTTCGGTGCGAATGGCGTGGAACCACATGGGGGGCTTAGGCCTTCCTCAGGGTGACGCGGCGGTCGAGGTACCCGTACATCACGTCGACGATCAGGTTGATGGTGAGGAAGAGGATGCTGGTGAAGATGACGAAGGCGAGGGTGGTCGCCTGATCACCCGCGAGCACTGAGCTCGCCATCCAGCTACCGAGGCCGGGCCAGCCGAAGATCGTCTCCACGACCACGGTGCCCTCGAACATGATGCCGATGGAAAGGCCAATGACTGTGAGGGTGGGGATGAAGGCGTTGCGTCGAGCGTGACGGCGGACGACGAGGTTCTCCGGGAGGCCGCGAGCGCGGGCGGCGTCGACATAGTCCCGCCCCATCTCCTCGAGCAGCGAGGACCGCATCATCCGGGTGACGATGCCGACGGCGGCATAACCGAGCGTGAGAGCGGGTAGGACCAAATGCCAGATGGCGTCTTTGAAGCCCGCGAAGGACCCGGCCAGGATCGAGTCGATGGTGTAGAAGTTGGTCGGGTGGGGGATGCTGTTCCATATCTCGGGATCGGACCTCCCATGAGGGAACCAGCCCAGGTAGGACCAGAAGATGATGAGAAGCACGATCCCCAGCCAGAAGGTGGGCATGCTGGCGCCACCCACCGCCACCACGCTGGTGAGCTGATCGTGTACCCGATTGCGCCGTCGGGCCGCGAAGGTTCCCAACCCGATCCCCAAGGTGACTGCCCACACGGCGGCCGCCGCCCCCAACTCGAACGACGCCGGGATCTTCTCGCGAAAAACATCGATGACCGGCGCCACCGACACGGCCGACCAGCCGAGGTCCCCCTGTACCACCCCGCCGAGCCAGGCCAGGTACTGCATGGGGACCGGCTCGTCGAGGTTGAACCGTTCTTCGAGAGCGGCGATCTCCTCATCGGTCATCCCGGGCGCGAGATATGGCCCGATGGTGGTGCCGCCGAGACGGGTGAGACCGAAGACCAGGATGCTCACCGCCAGGATGACGAAGGGCAGTGCCAACAGCCGGCGACCGATGTACCTATGCAACCTTCAGATCTCCTCGCCCGAGTCTACGGCACCTCCGGACCAGGGATGGAGGGCCGCCGGAGGGCCAGATGCACCGCCGGCGGCCTCGAATCCATGCTTACTTGCCGTAAAGGGCCCAGTACTGGGACGGCCGGTGCCACATCGGGTTCTCAATGTGACCGGTCACCCAGTCCCCGGCCGCTGTCGGCGCGCCCTCGTTGGCCGGCATGATCCACATCGCCTCTTCGTAGAGGGCGGTCTGGAGGTCTGAGATGATCCCGAGACGAGTCTCCTCGTCGAGCGCGGTCCTCGCCGCGTTGATCATCTCATCGATGGCTGCCGCGTCGGAGTACCCGTCGACGAAGCTGTTCACCGCGCCGTAACGCCCATCTGACAAGGCACTGTCAAAGAAATAGGCGTCGGGAGTGCTGTATTGCGAGCTGGTATAGGACCACATCGCTGTCGGGAGCGGGTCGGTCACCAGCACCTCGTCGAACTGCGCCTCGGGCACCGCCAGGACATTGACGTGGAAGTTGGGGTTCAGCGCCTCGATGCTGTCCTTGAGAGTGATCGCCGCCCCGGTGAAGCCCTCATGCGTCTGGTCGCTGTAGATCGACACCGTGAACCCCTCGTCCCAATAGCCGGCCTCGGTGAAGAGCTGCTCGGCCATTGCCGGATCGGTCTCGTAGATGGGGGCATCGGGGTCGTAGCCGTACATCTCCACCGGGAGGACGAAGCTGTTGCGCCCGCCCAGGCCGCCCAGGATCCCATCGATGTAGCCCTGATAGTCGAAGGCGTAGTTGAAGGCCTTCCGCACCCTCACGTCCTGGAAGAAGTCGAGCGGGATGGTGTCACCGTCGGGCAAGGCACCCTCGGCGATGTTCATGTTCATCCCGATCTGGAGCACCTGCAGGTCCAGGACGTCGGTGTTCAGCACCGCATGATCGATCCCCTCGAAGGAAGGCACATCGGTGGGGCTGATGTCGACGATGTCGTACTCCCTTGCCTGCAGGCCCGTTGCCGGCGAGTCGACGATCAGTTCCCAGCGCACCGGCAGATGGGCCGGCTCACCCCAGTAATCGGGGTTGATGTCGAACTCCATCCGGTCGGCCCGCTCCCAGTTGGCCAGGGTGTAGGGCCCGGAGCCCGCCATGTTCGCTGCCATGTGCTCGTTGGGCTGGCCAGCGGTGATGCCACCGTTGGCCTCGACATAGTCCTGGCTCACCACGCTGGCCACCGAGTGGGCGACGAGGTAGGCGAGGAACGAGGCGTCGACCTGGTTCAGCGTCACCTCAAAGGTCAAGTCATCGACCACCGTGGTCTCGGCCACATTCTCGAAGAGCTGGGACTGGCCCTCCGGCAAGCCCATCTCGACCACCCGGTCCCAGGAGTACTTCACGTCGTCGGCGGTCAGCTCGGTGCCATCGGAGAAGACGACTCCCTCACGGAGCGGGAAGGTGTAGGTGAGCCCGTCCTCGGAGATCAGCCCGTTCTCGACGCTGGGGACCTCCGTGGCCAGCGACGGAATCACGGCGCCATCCTCCGGAGCGAGGGCGAGGAGCCGGTCGTAGACGTTCAGGATCACGTTCATGCCGACGTCGTTGTCATCGACCGCGGCCGGGTCGAGATTGAAGACGTCGTCGTTGACGGTGGCGACCAGCACATCGGGGTTGGGCACATCCCCAGCGGCCTCACCCCCCGTCGTCCCGGGTGCGCTGTCCTCGCTGGCGCTTCCGCTACATGCAGAAACGACCAGGGTCAGGACCGTACACAAGGCAAATAACCTCATCGCAGACGCACTGCGTGCCATGGGAGTCCTCCTCGAATTCTCCTTGCGATGGCTCCAGCCCAATCGTTTGCACGCTAAACGTCGCCGACGGCCACTGTCAACCGATTCAGCCATGATGTTTGCCCCGCCCACCACCCGGACGAGCGAATTGCAGCTCCCCGTTATGGTGCCCGTCCACCATCGAACAGAAGGACCTCCAATGACGTCCGGCCAACACACCTACCCCACCTTCAGCGACCAGGAGGTGAGACGCCGTCACCAACTGGCCAGGTCCCTCATGGATGACCTTGGCCTGGACGCTCTGGTCGTCTTCGGATGGTCGGCACAGAACCGGGCAGCCCAGGCGGACGTCTATTACCTGTCCGGCTACATGGGCATGCGGGACAACTACGTCCTCTTCCCGCGTGACGGCGAGCCAACCCTCTTCGCCCAGAGCTACAACCACGTGCCCAACGCCTCCGACGTCTCCTTCCTCGACGACGTGAGATGGGGCGGCGTCGACAACGGTCAAACGATCGGGGAGGCGTTGCTCGCTGCCTCGATCAAAAAGGTTGGAGTGGTGGGGTGGATGCCGTATCAGCACTACGACTCGATGCGCCGTGCCGCCGGCGAGGCCGTCAGCTTTCAGGACGTGACTCCTCGTTTCCGTCGGGTCAGGCTCAAGAAGAGCACCGAGGAGCTCGAGTGGCTGCGCCGCGGCGCCGCCTTCACCGATGCTGCCCTCGCCGGCCTGAGGGACGGTCTTCGGCCGGGAATCAAGGAGTCTTTGCTGGCCGAATCGATCGAGACCGCCTATCTCGGCGACGGTGGGTTGACCGGCTTCTACTACCTGGCCTCCACACCGATGAGTGCCCCGACCCGCTCTGTACCTGCCCAGGTGCTGTCCGACCGCGAGATCGCCGCCGGGGACGTGGTCTCATGTGAGATCAGCATCTCGTACGCCGGTTACGCCGGCCAGGGGCTGCGCACCTTCACCGTCTCGGCCGAGCCCACACCGCAGATCGCCGAGCTGCACGAGGTCGCCCTCGAGGTGTATCACGGGGTGGCCGACGCGATCCGCCCGGGGTCCACGATCGAAGACGTTTGGCGGGCATCGGACTCAATTTCAGAGCGCGGGCTCAGTATCAGAGACGGCCTGGTGCATGGCTTCGGCATCGGGCTGCTTCCCCCATCCATTCGGACCCGGGCCACGACACACGGGGTGGATGACAACTGGGTGTTCGAGGCTGGAGAGACGATCGTGATCCAGCCCAACGTGATCACCGAGGATGAGTCGGTCGGGGTCCAGGTCGGGGAGCTCTGTGTCGTCACCGAGGATGGGGCCAGCTCGCTTCATTCCTTCCCTCTTGAGTTGATCAGGGCCGGTTGAGCGGAGATCCGGGCCGGCGAAGGCCCAATTCGCGCAAACGTATGTGCTGGTAGCGTCGAGGCAGACGAACCAGAGGAGGCGCCGACGATGGCTTCGCTCAGCCCAGCCAAAGAGACGGCATTCGAGAAGGTGACGGGTCTTTGGATCGCGATACCCACCCCGTTCACCGTCACCGGTGAGATCGACGAGGGCCTCCTGCGCAAGTCGGTCGACTACTACATCGAGGGCCTCGAAGTCGACGGGATCTTCTGTGGTGGGGTGATGGGGGAGTTCTGGTCGATGACCGTCGAAGAAAGGGCCCGCTGTCACGAGATCGTCGCCGGCACAGCGGCCGGACGGGTCCCGGTGATGGCCCACGTCGGCCACCATGTGTATTCAGAGGCAGCTGCCCTGAGCCATCACGCCGAAGAGATTGGGGCCGACTTCATCGTCGCCATCAACCCATATTTCCCGATCAAGCCTTCCGACGACATCGTGCGCGATTGGTATCGGCGTCTCACCGCCGAATCTTCGGTCCCGTTCTTCCTCTTCAACACTTCCTATTCCGCATACGCCCTCAGCCCATCTCTCATCGAGGAGCTCAGCGAGCTCGACACAGTGTGTGGCATCAAGAACCCGAAGCCGATGGACCATCTGCTGGAGGTGCAGGAGCGGGTCGGCGACCGGATCGTGGTATGTGACGCCAGCGAGGAGGACTGGCTCGGGCTCCACCTCGACCATGGGTTCCGCGCCCTGATGTCGACACCGGCCCTGGCTATGTACCAGACACCGGCCAGTCGACCGATCCGGGACTACAGCCGCAGGGCCGATGAAGGCGACCTGGATGGCGCCTGGGAGCTCCACTCGGCACTGGGGCCTGAGCGGAAGGCATTTCAGAAATGGATGCGCGACCAGTGGCTGGCACGGGGAGAGGGTGCGATTCCGATCGCCGAGCTGAAGGCGTGGCTGACCATGATGGGCCTGCCCCAGGGCCAAGTGCGGCCGCCACTCATCCCGTTGAGCGGGGAGAGGGAAGCGGCGCTTCGCTCCGATCTCGATGGCCTCGGCCTCCTCGACTCGGTGTCCGCATGAGGCCGGGTGAGGTCGACTTCAAGGATGCGGCGGGCAAGCTGCACACGGAGGCCTTCGGCAAGGTGACCAACACCCCGTGGTACGGCGATGCGGTGTACGACCGGTTCTCCGACGCCGAGTACCAGCGCCGGTTCGACGCCACTCAAGAGAAGATGCGTCGTCTCGGCCTAGACGTCCTCATCGCCTCGGGCGGGCCGAACCACTGGAGCTGGGGCGGCGGCATGCGCTGGCTCAGCAACCACTGGGAATGGCACGGGATGTCGGCCTACGTGGTGGTCCCACCCGACGGTGAGCCGGTTCTCGTGTGTGGTCCTGGCGGGGCACACAAAGAGGCGGTTCGGCGGGTCACTCCGCTCAAGGACGTGCGTCACTCCAGGTGGGGTCACTCGGGCGAGGTGATCGTCGAGCTGATCCAGGAATGGGGCCTCGCGGACGGGACCATCGGGATCTCGAATGTCGACCCGGTCTACGGCCATCATCTCCCGGTCGACGAGTGGGAGAGGCTCCGGGACGGGCTTCCGGAAGGCAAGCTAGAGCGGGTCGGCGACTTCTTCCACGAGCTGGTTCACGTCAAGAGCGACGAGGAGATCGAGTGCGTGCGGAAGGCTGGCACGCTGCTGGATCAGGCCTTCTACGCAATGGCCGCCGCCGCGCGACCAGGCATCACCGAATATCAGCTGACTGCGGCGGCGACCCATGCGGTGATGGAGGGTGGCGGCCAAATGGACTTCACGATCCTCGGGTCTACCCCGATGGACAACCCGGCCATGATCTTCGGCAACCCCTGGCCATCGGCCCGCCCGCTGCAAAAGGGCGACATCATCATCAATGAGCTGGCGTGCGGATACAACGGGTACTCGGTCCAGCTGGGCACGCCGATCTGCATCGGCGAACCTCCGACCTGGATCCGGGAGTTCTTCGAGCAAGTCGTGCTTCCCGGCTACGACTTGATGGCCGATCAGCTCGTCGGGGGCAACACTTGGGAGGACGTGATGAAGGCCAGCGTCTTCTTCAGAGACAAGGGGTACGACTCCCGGCCGCTCTTCCTCCACTGCATCGACTTCGTGAGCCATCCGCCACACGTGATGTGGGACCATGTGGTTGCGGGCGATGACGAGCTCGATCTCGTGCCGGGGATCGTCGCCATGCTCGAGCCCACGATCATCACTCCCGACGGTCTGCTCGGGATCTTCTTCGGGCGGACCTATGTGCTGACCGACGGTGGCAAGGAGCAGGTCACCCGCTTCCCCCACGAGCTGATAGTGGTCTGAGGGGCATCGACTCACTCGTCTGCGTTGAAATCGCGTCGCGTCTGGACCCACGTTCTGCAGCGCAGTCCAGGTAGACGGACGGCCCGGTGTCACTCCACCTTGCCGCCCAGCTGTTGCGCCATCCAATCGTCCACCCAGGGGCCAAACTTGTAGGCCAGGTTGCTCACCCCATGAGTCGCGTCGTCGACGGTGAGCAAGGTGGCGTTGGGCGCATCGTCGGCGATGCGCTCAGCGTGGTCGACGCCGATCAGCGGGTCGAGCATCCCGTGCACCACAACAAGGGGCTGGCTGATCTGCGAGGCCACTCCGGTCAGATCCAGGGCCTTGGCCTTCTCCCGGGCCTCTTCGTCGCTCTCGGACCACGAGTACTTGCGGAAGGCCCCCCTGGTCACCTGTGGGAGCTCGTCCCAGCACTCGATCCAGTTGTAGGGGCCACAGTTGGCCACTGCAGCAGTCACCCTCGGCTCGAAAGCGGCGGCCCGACATGCGTAATAGCCACCCAGGCTGGCTCCGATAAGGCCCACCCGGGAAGTGTCGATACGCGGATGTGACTCCAACGCATCGATGGCGGCGGCTACGGCGACCTCGTAATCGTGTCTGATCGGAAGCCGGGTGCTGATCTCACCCTGCCCCGGGCCATCCAGGCTGAGAGCGGCCATTCCCCGTCGCAACAGAGTGCCGCGTCCGCCGTGACGCTGCTCCTTGGTGGAGTCGAGACCGGGCAGGAAGAAGACGACCGGCACCGGGCCCTCGCCGGCCGGGATGCTGAGCAGGCCGACCAGATCTGCCTCGGGGAACGGAATGGAGATCTTCTCGACCTTCGGCTCCATGTACGGCAGCACCCGGTCGTGGCACTCGACCATCTTGGCCAGCCCCTTCTTGTGGGCGGTGTCGTCATCGACGGAGAGGAAGTAGGAGAGGTGATAGGAGCGCGAGGCGTCGAGAAAGTGGCCGACCGCCGAGACGACACGTCCCTCCTCGAGGGCGCGCTCTCCCATCTCCTCATGGACCCGGGCCGTCTCCATCCACTCCGGCCCCCAGTCCGCCCAGCCTCTGATCCTCTCCACGGTCCCCGTGATGTCACCCAGGGGAACGTGGCTGTGGAGCAAGCGCGCCGCCCAGATGTCGAGTACCTCCTGGACGACAGGGTCGGAGTGGTGGATGGTGCGGGTGAGAGCAGGGTCGACCCTCACTGCAGGGCTCCAGCTAGCTCCACCATGGGTGCGACCTCGACCGCCTCGCCGTTTCGTCGTGAGGACTCCAGGGCGGCATGGACCACGGCCAGAGCTCGGATCCCTTCCACCGCCCCAACCTCGATCTCGGCCTCGCCCCTGATGGCGAGGGCGAACTCGTCGAGTTGCTCCCTGAACATGTCGGTGAGGGGCATGTCGACCGGGGGACGGACCGACTCCCGGTAGGCCTGGCTCACCAGGGTGCTCTTGGAGTCGACGAGATGTGACTCGTCCCAGTTGTTGAAGTCGAGGTCGTAGAACAGATTGGCCTCCGTGCCCTGGAGCCGGAGCTGGTAGACCCCGGGCGAGGCCCAACCGGTGCCCAAGTATCCGAGCGGACCCGCTTCGAACTCGAGAATCGACATGATGGCGTCCGGGACCTCGGACTTGGTGTACAGCCTCCGGGCATGGCTGGAGACGGCGGCAACCGGTCCCAACAGGTATTGCAGGTTGTCGGCATGATGGACCCCGAGCTGGATCATCGCCCCGCCCGGGCTCTTGTCAGCGAACCACCGCCAGGTGTCCGTGGTGAGCTCGAGACCGCGCTCGTTGGAGAAGTTCGCCTCGGCCAGGGAGACCCGTCCGATCTTCCCGGTCTCGATCCACTGCTTCATCGCCCGATGACCTCCGAGCCGGCGCGCGCTGTGGCCCACTGCGAATGGGACACCGGAGCCGGCCGCGGCCCGGGCGATCTCGCCGGCATCCTCCATGGTGTGGGCGATCGGCTTGTCGGTGTACACGGCTTTGCCGGCATCGATGCACTCGAGGATCACGCTCATATGTGAGTCGTTTGGGGTCGTGACCATTACCCCTTCGATCTCGGGGTCGGACAGCAACTCGTCGAGCGTGGAGGCTGACCGCGGCACTCCGAACTCCTCCTGGAACTTGGCTCGGCTCTCGGGTGACCGGGAATAGCAGCTCGCCAGTTCGATGACGGTTCCTCGCTGGGCGCCTCTGGCCAGCACCCGGGCCCATCTGCCCAGCCCGATCGATGCCAGCTTGACCTTGTCTGTCATGTCGGTTCCTCCTACCTACCCCTCGAGGAGCAGGTCGAGCTCCTCGATGTTGCTGGCGAAATCGTCGTGAGGGAAAAAGCAGACCAGTGACATCCGCTCCCCACGGTCTGCCACGGTGGCGTGTGCTACGCCTGTGGGGATTCGGTACCAGGTTCCCGGCCCCACCTCGTGGAAAGTCCCGTCGAGCCAGACCCGGCCCCGGCCCGACACCACATAGACCACTTCTTCGCTGTGCGGATGACGGTGTGGCGACCTGGACTCGACATGTTCGATGACCACCTGACGAACCGTCGAGGCACCCCGGCCGGCGATCTTGAACGGATCCGCGGTCGACCTCCCAGGGAAGTCTCGAAAGGTCAGGTCGCCCGGTTGGACCACGGTCATTGCGCGCTTCTCCTCAGCTCGAGGATCGACTCCACCTCACCGGCGATCTCGTCGGCCACGGTGGCAGCGAAGTCCTTGGCCAGACCCTTATCGGCCCACTGGGGGCTGCCGTACCAACCATCGTCGGCGATCTCGGTCACGTCCGTGATGTATCCGTATGTCTCCCGGGAGCGTCGCATCGCATCGAGGGCGTCTGCACCTTCCGGGCGGGTCGGCTCGGTCACCCGGTCAGTGCGGACCAGATCGGGATCGTGGGCCAGGGCGGCCAGGGTCTCGATCCCACCACCATGGGTCAGCTCGCCACCCATCGGGGCGTACAGCCGCTGGGCCGTGTAACAGGCCTGGGCCGTTACCACCAGCACCTCGTGCCGGGTCTGCAGGTCGGTGGCGACCGCATCGAGGGAGGCGATGTTTCCCTCATGCCAGTTGACGAAGACCAATGTCGATGCCCCCATCTCCATCATCTCCTCGCAGAGGTTGGTGACATACGACTCGAAGACCTCGCGGCGCAGGGAGATCGTTCCCGGGTGCCCGGCATGGATGGGGGTGACCCCGTACTGACCGGCAGGGACGATCAATGCGTCGAGACGCTCGGCCAGTTCGGCGACGACGAGCTCTGACGCCATTGTGTCGGTCCCGCAGGGAAGGTGGGGCCCGTGCTGCTCGACGCTGCCGAACGGCATCACGGCGATCCCACGACGTTTCAGCACTTCAGCGACATCAGGGGAGGTGAGGTCGTATATGGATCTGGTGGTCATCAGTGAGCCTCGGCGGTCATCGGGATCACCAACGGATATTGCGGCGACTCCCCGGAGAGGATGCGCTGTGCCTCGCCGGCCGCCTTGCGACGCAGCTCCTCCTCCGTCTCCTCGGTGTACCAGGACATGTGTGGGGTGAGGATGAGCCGGTCGGCTATCGCCTCGAACACTGTCGGATCTGGCGGCTCGGTTTCGAAGACATCGATGGCTGCCACTGCGGGACGGCCGGCCGCCAGCGCTCCCACCAGGGCGGCGGTGTCGACCAGGGCGCCGCGGGCGGTATTGACCAGAACCGAACCTTCCCTCATCGAGCCCAGTTCCTGGGCGCCGATCAGATAGCCGCCACCCTCGGGAGTCGGAGCATGGAGCATGACGACATCCGATCCTGCCAGCAGTTCGTGCAGCGACACCAAACTGGCGGTGGCGGCCGGCAGCGCAGCGGCTAGGTCACTCTTCTCGACCATCGGGTCCACCACCAGGAACCGTTGGAAGCCGAGACCTGAGAGCATCGACCCAACCC
>JALDXM010000005.1:0-15195 GCA_032155085.1 Actinomycetota bacterium
GGACGGACTCGCGCCCGGTCCAAACGGTCCAGGCATCGATATCCCAATTGTTTGCTATCACTCCCCGCCAGCTGACCGCACCGAGGCTGGCAATCCGCTCCGCACCCTGTCCAAAGACGAGCTGCCGAACCATCGAGTGGACACCGTCAGCACCGACGACGAGGTCGTATACGTCCTGACGCCCGTCGTCGAAATCGACGCTCACCGCCGAGCCATCCTGGATCAACGTGCTCACCGTTGTGCCCATGTGGATCTGAGCTCCCTCCGCCTGGGAGACGAGCGCCGCATGCAGCTCGGACCGGTGAACGCCAATCGGCGGAGCGACATCACGCCAGAAATCTTCGACATCGATCTCGAACAACGTCTTCCCCTCGGAGGACAGGTAACGACGCCTCCGGTTGATCTTTCCGCCCGCGATCACGCGATCGGCGACGCCCAGGTCGCGCATGGCGCGGACAGCATTGCCGGGCAGATAGATGCCAGTTCCAACGCCGAAAGCCGAACTCTTCTCCACGACCTCGACCTCGCCGCCGGCGGCGGTCAGTCTTCCGGCGAGGGCCAGGCCCCCCACTCCTGCTCCAGCTATGAGAACACGCATGGTCAGAACACCGGGACGGTGACTTCACGCTCCGCGAGGGCGGTCCCCGCAGTAATCAGCGTGCTCGGCCTCATCAGGAAATGCTGGGTGATGGCGTTGACGTCTCGGAGACGGCGCTGAAGCGAAGACGATGAATAGATCGATGTGCCGCCGCCGGCTCGATACGCAGCTCCCACGACGTCAGCTGCTCGGCCGGTCGCCCACACCGCAGCCGCTCTGATCCGGGCCCGAAGCTCGATATCGGGCTCTGAGCCTTCGGCGACGGTGGCCCAGAGGGACTCGGCGAGCTCGTGGAGCAGCAGCCTCGCCGCATGCACCTCGGTGTCGCTCTCGGCGAGCCTGAACTGAAAATGCGGGTCCGAGGCAAGAGTCCCTTCTGCCAACAGCGGCGTCTTTTCGGTCGCGAGCGTCACGATGTCATCGAGGGCGCCTCGTGCCACTCCGACAGCCACGGAGGCAATGCTCAGAGCGACCAGCGATGGGGTCGGGACTCGTGCGATGACGTCGTCGATTGACGGCTCGTCGACGAAGAGCGCCACGGTCATCTCGGCCGGGACGCGAGCCCGATCGACATGGATGTGGTGACTGCCCGTCCCGGCCAGACCGACAACGTCCCAGGTGTCCTCGATCACCACCTGCTCCGGCTCGAATACGGCGATCCGGAACGCGGGCTCGCCGTTGTCGGACTGCTCGAGGCAATTTCCCCAGATCCAGGTGGCGTGCTCTCCTCCGCTGATGAAGCCCCATCGCCCGGTCACCTCGTAGCCGCCGTCGATCGGAGCGACGCTTCCCGAAGGGCTGATGCCACCGGCGAAGATGACGTCCGATCCGGCTGCGAAGAGTCGGTCAAAGCTCCGCCGGGGCAGGGCAACCAGGTCGCACCAGGCCGATCCGCCAATCATCACTGACCAGGCAACAGATGCGTCGAACCGTGCCAGCGTCTCGAACAGGGTCATGGCGTCGGACAAGTCGCCTCCAAGTCCGCCGTGCGACGGTGGCACCAGAACGCGAAAGGCCCCGGCGTCGACCAGATCGTCAAGGAGATCTCCGGGGATTCGTCTTCCTGCCTCGATCTCGCCGGCTCGCTTGGCGATCATCGGCCCCAGCGCCAAGGCTGCGGCGTGACTGTCCTCGATAGTGTGCATTTCGTGGTTGTCCATATGACTGTTCCTGGTTCGTGTCTCTCGAGCTTCGAACGTACGGCGAGACCGACGAAGTCGAATCGGTGGAGCTGCCTAGATGACGCGGACAGGTGCCTATTTCTGGCCCGGGGTACCCGTTCCCGCGAATGGTGGTTGGGTGGTCGTCATACCCTTGAAAGTACAAAAGGGGAGGCCGGCAGGAAATACGGAAGACACCCCATTCCATCAGGACTGATCAGCACCCACTTTCTCCTGGCACCGGCAGCCCGATACAATTCGTAGTCCTTGACTACCAGTCTGGGGCCCATAGCTCAGCCCGGTTAGAGCGCATCCCTGATAAGGATGAGGTCCGTGGTTCAAGTCCACGTGGGCCCACCTCGAGAACGGCCTGTCTCCAATGACGCACGTCCCGAAGGATGGACGGCGTCCCGGCCAATCGATCCGGACGTCCGACATAGACTTTCGCTCCGACACAGCCGTGGGAGACGACCGGATGGCCGCGAACATCGATGGAGCGCTGTACCGGGAGGTCGTCGGACCGGCCGCCGCGCCGCTCATGGTTTTCGTTCACCCGAATCCCATGGACAACGCCGCCTGGATGTATCAGCTTGCCCACTTTTCGACGTGGTACCGATGCGTCGCTGTTGATTTGCCTGGTTACGGACGCTCACCCCGAGCCCGGCCGGATGTCACGCTGTTCGACCTGGCCGAGGCGTGCTGGGATGCAGTCGAAGCCGAGAGTGCCGGCCCAGCTGTCTTGGTGGGCTGCTCGATCGGCACCAATGTCGTGCTCCACATGGAGCACCTGCACCCGGAGCGGACCGCTGCCGTGGTCGTCTCCGGGGCCTCATACGCCACCGAGAAACCGCACCTGCAACGCCACGTCGACGCCTACAGCCAGCAGGGAGTCGAGTACCGGCACGACTACGCCCTCCAGGACTTCTCCCCCGCCTTCCGTTCCACGCCGCTCGCCGAGTGGATGGCCGGACTTTGGACTGAACGCAACGAAGCGGCCGACGTCCCCTCGATCCTGGCCATGTTCGAGGCCCTGATCCAGGGAGACCCGCCCTGGTTCTCAGAGGTGGAAACGCCGGTACTGATCCTGACCGGCAGCGAAGACGCCGCTCATCAGCGGGCCTTCGCCCTTCGTGACGTGCTCCCCGATGCCGAGCTGGTCACGCTCGACGGCGCCGGGCACGCCTGTCAGCTCGAGCAGCCCTGGGAGTTCGACCGGCAACTTCTCGACTTCCTCGACCGCCGGGTAGGGCTACCCAGCATCGCCCGTCCCGCACAGCACCCCAAATCCCCGTGAACATCCCCCTCGTCTTGACCCGAACACCTGTTCGATCTATGGTCGAGTCATGGGCGATCTGCGATGGAGCGCACCGTCGGAAGGTGGTCTGTTCGAGCTGACCCGACGGGTACCGGGGCGGGGCCAATATCGGGGCCTGACCTTCCATGAGATCGAGGCAAAGACCATCCTCAACCGGGTCCCCGGCGACTTCCTCCCCTTCGATTGGACAATCAATCCGTATCGCGGCTGCAGCCATGCCTGCGTCTACTGCTTCGCCCGCCCCACCCACGAATACCTCGGCTTCGACGTGGGAGGTGACTTCGACAGTCAGATCGTGGTCAAGGTCAATGCCGTCGAGCTGACCCGGGCCGAGACCTCGCCGGCTCTTCCCTTCGGCTGACGGCTGCTACACAACGGGCGATGACCGATCCCGGTTTCGACGTCGAAGCCGTCAGGGCGCAGTTTCCTGCCCTTCATCGCCGTGAGCACGGTCACCCGGTTGCCTATCTCGACGGGCCGGGAGGGACCCAGGTGCCACAAGCAGTCATCGATGCGGTGAGCGGAGTGCTCGGTCAGGGGGTGAGCAACCTCGGTGGTGGGTTCGGTGCCTCCCACGACGCCGAAGAGGCGATGACCCAGGGGCGGGGGGCGATGGCTGACTTCTTCAATTCGGGGCCAGGCGAGATCTCGTTCGGGCAGAACATGACCAGCATCACCTTCGCGGTGAGCCGCGCTCTCTCCCGCTCGTGGAGCCGGGGAGACGCGGTCCTGGTCACCAGTCTCGACCACGACGCCAACTTCACCCCCTGGGTCCGGGCCGCCAATGATGTTGGGGCCGAAGTCCGCATCGCCGAGTTCGACCCGGCCACAGGCATCCTCGATCCGGAGTCGGTGGCCAGGCTGCTCGACGAGAGAGTCCGGCTTGTCGCCACCTGTGTTGCATCCAACGCCATCGGAACGGTGGTCGACGTCGAGGCCGTCACCCGATTGGCGCATGAAGCGGGCGCTCTCACCTACCTCGATGCGGTCCACGCCGGCCCACATCGGCTCTTGGACGTGGGCGCCATCGACTGTGACTTCCTCGTCGCCTCGTCCTACAAGTTCTTCGGGCCCCACACCGGGATCCTGTTCGGGAAGCTCGACCTGCTCGCCGAGCTCGACTTCTACAAGGTGCGACCCGCTCCATCCGACCCGCCAGACAAGCTCGAGACGGGCACGCAGAGCTTCGAGTCGATAGCCGGGGTGTCGGCGGCAATCGACTATCTGGCCGGTCTCGGCGTCGGAGAGAGCCGCCGGGCACGCCTCGAGTCGGCTTACCAGCGGATCGGAGCGCACGAGGAGGTTCTGGGTGCTCGCTTCCTCGAAGGTGTGTCCGGAATGGACCGGGTCACCGTCCACGGTGTGCCAGGTATGAATGGTCTGCGCGTGTCCACCTTCGCCATATCGGTCGACGGCGTGCCGGCGCCGGAGGTTGCCGCACGGCTGGCGGCGCAGGGTATCTATGTCTGGTCGGGCCACTACTACGCACTCAACGCCATGGAGCGCCTCGGGTTCCTCGATTCCGGAGGTCTGGCCCGCCTTGGCTTCGTTCACTACAACACGATCTCCGAGGTGGACCGGACGCTCGGAGCCCTGGCGGCGATGTGACCATGAGCGAAAGCCCGCAGCCCAGCCTTACACTGGCGCGGGTGAAGCGAATCTCTCCCGTCATCATCCTCGGTGCCATTGCAGCGATCCTCCTCATGCGGAGACGTGAGTCCGAGGTGGTGATCCCCGACTCTGCCTGGAAGCCCGTAGAGCCCTCGTGAGGGTCGGCGTCCTCGCCAGCGGGGACACGGCGGTCAGGGCGGCCCACTCACTAGCTGCCCATCCCACGGTCGAAGAGGTGGTGGTCATAGGCCCGGCGCGTAGCCGCAGCTTCCGCGTGGTGCCCGACGCTTCTGAATGCGACATCCTGGTCGGATCGGGCGCCGCCGCCCCCGGACGGGCACGAAAGCTGGAAGTGCCGTTGCTCTGGGATGGAGAGACACCTCAGGAGGGCGTGATGGTGTGGGGGGCAACTACGATTGGGCTGGCCCTTGCCCTGGCCGCCCGTGAGCCCGATCCGCGCATCGTCGCCGCCGCTCACCCGAACTTCGACGAAGGATCCGACCATCAGGACCGATTCCCCGACCCGGTCGGATCCGTGAAAGTGGCTGACGCGACATTCGCCGGACGTCGGGTCGCGCTGGCCCACTCCCCCGACCGGTTCGCCGCCTGTCTGGCGGTGGGGTCCGAGCGCATGGTCACCATCGTCGACGACGGCGCCTTCCTGTCCGGTGTGGCACTGGCTGCCGGAATCGACACCCTGAATGGGGAACCGGCAGCAGTCTGGGACCGGGCTCTCCCCTACCTGCAAGCCGCGTCTGCGATGGGTCTGGTCATGGCCGACGATCGGTAGACCAAAGAGAACTGGTTGCTCTGATTCCTTATTCAGGACGTCACGAATGCGTGACGCTCCGCATCAGGAATGCTGTGAACCGACCCTCGGGCTCTCTTCGGTGGGGATGTCAGCGTGGTCCGGCGGCGGAGTGACCGAGCCATTGCCCGGTTTGAAGTCGACCGGCGGGTGCAGCACCTGCGATGGGGCTGCCGCCGCCACCGGGTTGAGAGTCTCCTCCAGGACGACCACCTCGAGACCACCCACCACGTCGGAGACGAGGTTGTAGACGATGGCGCCGGCCACGGTGGCACCGGTCATCGTTACCCACCAAACGACCGACCCGAAGATCATCACCCGGAAGAACTGCTCGACGTTGGCGAAGGGCTGAGCCCCCTCATCGATGAGTGTGATCTCGACCATGAAGTCGGTGAGTCGCTGGGGAAGACCGGCACGCTCGAGCACCGACCAGAAGATCACGCCGCCCAGGACCATGGCCAGGGCCAGCACGGCCCACACAACCGCGGAGACCTTGAGCGCGGTCCAGGGGTCGATCTTTCGGATGATGCGTCTTACGCGGCGAACAGTTGCCAATGGGGCTCCTGGGGATTACCGGGGCAGTCTAAAGGATGCCCGCACTAGACCAACGACCGCCACCGGCGAGAGGTTCCCTCACTCCTCGTCATCGGTGACCACGGTCAGAGCGGAGAGCTCGTTCCCCTCACCGACGCCGATGACCCGCACGCCTGTGGAATCTCGCTTCTGCTTGCTGATCTTGGCCACAGGCGTCCTCATCGCCACCCCCGCCGAGGTGATCAGGAACACGTCCGCATCCTTGGTTACGGCTCGGGCCCCGATCAGCGTTCCCCGGACCCGGGTCAGCTTGAAGGCCTTGACCCCGATACCGCCCCGGGTTTGGCGACGGAACTCGCCGATGGCCGTGCGCTTGCCGTAGCCGGCAGAGGTGACGAGCAAGACCTCGTCGCCATCTACGTTGGACACGGCAGACACGACCTGGTCGCCCTCCCGGAGCTTGATGCCTCGCACGCCCTGGGTGCCCCGGCCCATGCTGCGCAGATCGGCCTCCTTGAACCTGATGCCCATGCCCTCCTTGGTGAAGATCAGCAGGTCGTTCTCACCGTTGGTGGTGCGGACCGACACCAGCTCGTCGCCGTCCTGCAGCTTGATCGCCACCAGCGTCTGGTTGCGCGAGTCGTACTCCTTGAACTCGGTCTTCTTGGCCGTCCCCTGCCGGGTGACCATCACCAGGTAGCGCCCGGTCTCGTAATCCCTGGTGTCGATGATCGCCTGGACCGTCTCATCCGGCCCCAGCGGCAGCACCGACTGGGCCAGCACGCCTTTGGCTGTGCGGGACTGACGCGGGATGCCGTGAGCCTTGAGCCGATGCACCAGGCCCTTGTTGGTGAAGAACAGCAGGTAGGCGTGGGCGGTGGTGTGAACGAGATGCTTGATCACGTCCTCGCCCTGGACCTCGGCGGCTTTCACACCACGGCCTCCGCGGCCCTGCGTGCGATAGGTGGAAGCCGGGACCGACTTGATGTACCCGGTCTGGGAGACGGTGACGATCAGTTCGTCGTCGGCAATCAGGTCCTCGAGGGAGAGATCACCGTCGTCGGGGATGATCCGACTGCGCCGATTCTCGCCATAGGTCTCCTTGATCTGACCCAGCTCATCCTTGATGATCGCCCAGCGCTTCTTGGGGTCGGCCAGGATCGCCTCGAGCTCGGCGATCAGATCCTGCAGCTCGGCCAATTCGATGCGCAGCTTGTCTACTTCCAATGCGGTGAGCCGACGCAGTGGCATGTCGAGGATGGCGTTGGCCTGAATCTCGGAGAGCTCGAACCGCTCGATCAGGTTGGCTCTCGCCTCTGGCGTGTCGGCCGATCCCCTGATGATCTGAATCACCTCGTCGATGTTGTCGACGGCGATGATGAGGCCCTCGAGGATGTGGGCCCTGGCCTGGGCCTCCTCCAGACGGAACCGGGTGCGTCGCTCCACCACCTCCATCTGGTGATCGAGGTAATAGCCGATCATCTGCGCCAGATCGAGGGTGCGGGGCACCCCATCGACCAGTGACACCATGTTGTATCCGAAGGAATCCTGGAGAGGGGTGTTCTTGAAGAGCTGGTTGAGCACCACCTGGGGCACGGCCGAGCTCTTCAACTCGATGACGAGACGCGTGCCGACGCGATCCGAGCTCTCATTTCGGATGTCGACCACGCCTTCGAGACGCTTGGCATTGACCAACTCGACGATCTTGGCGGTGATTCGCTCGATCGAGACCTGGTACGGGAGCTCTGTGACGATGATGGCGGTCCGGCCCTTGCGGATCTCCTGGACGTCGCAAACCGCCCTGACCTTGACCGAGCCTCGACCCGTGGTGAGGGCGTCACGGATCCCGCCCATGCCGACAATGAAGCCACCGGTCGGGAAGTCGGGCCCCTTGACGAACTTCAGCAGCTCCTCGCTGGTCGCGTCGGGGTTCTCGATCACGTGGAGGCAGGCGTCGACGATCTCGGTGAGGTTGTGAGGCGGGATGTTGGTCGCCATGCCCACCGCGATCCCCTGTGACCCGTTCACCAGCAGGTTGGGGAACCGAGCAGGGAGCACGGTCGGCTGCTGCATCTCGCCCGAGTAGTTGTCCTCGAAGTCGACGGTGTCCTCTCTGATCCCCTCGAGGAGGTGGTTGGACAACTTGGTGAGCCGGCACTCGGTGTACCGGGAGGCACCTGGCGGGTCGTCGATGCTGCCGAAGTTTCCCTGGGGGTCGATGAGGAGGTGTCGCATCGAGAAGTCCTGGCCCATTCGCACCAGGGCGTCGTAGATGGCCTGGTCGCCGTGTGGGTGGTAGTTCCCCATCACGTCGCCCACCACCTTGGAGCACTTGCGGTGGGCCGAGGCCGAAGTGATGTTGTTCTCGAACATCGAGTAGATGATCCGGCGCTGCACTGGTTTGAGGCCGTCCCGAACGTCGGGGAGCGCCCGGGACACGATGACCGACATGGCGTAGTCGACGAAGCTCTGCTCCATCTCGTCGGTGATCTCGATCTGGGGGATGCCCTCGGTTGGTGGGTTCTGGGCAGTCATCAGATGTCCAGGAAACGGACGTCGTCGGCGTTTTGCTGGATGAAGGCCTTGCGGGAGGCGACATCGTCACCCATCAGGGTCACGAACACCTCCTCGGCCCGGGCGGCGTCCTCCATGTCGACCTGGAGCAGCGTGCGGGTAGCCGGGTTCATCGTCGTGTCCCACAACTCCTGGGCGTTCATCTCGGCAAGGCCCTTGAACCTGGTCGGCTTGACCTTGGGGTGCTCCTTCTTGAATGCACTGAGCGCGTCATCGTCCTTCAGGTAGTGCACCTGTGAGCCCACCTTCACCCGATAGAGGGGCGGCTGGGCGATATAGACGTACCCGTATTCGATCAAGGGCTTCATGTGGCGGAAGAGCAAGGTGAGGAGAAGGGTGCGGATATGAGCCCCGTCCACATCGGCGTCGGCGAGGAGAACGATCTTGTGATAGCGGGCCTTTGTGATGTCGAAGTCATCGCCGATCCCGGTGCCCATGGCGGTGAAGATGTCCTGTACCTCGGTGTTCTGCAGCGCCTTGGCCAGACGTGCCTTCTCGACGTTGAGGATCTTGCCCCGGATGGGGAGGATGGCCTGGGTGTTGGAGTCTCGGGCCGACTTGGCCGGCCCGGCCGCTGACTTCCCCTCGACGATGAACAGCTCCGACTCTCCCGGATCGCGGGACGAGCAGTCGGCCAGCTTGTCGGGTAGACCGCCTGACTCGAGCCCGGACTTGCGACGGGTCAGCTCACGGGCCTTGCGGGCGGCCTCACGGGCCTTGGCCGCGCCGACACATTTGTCGACGATGCGACGGGACTCGGTCGAGTAGCGCTCCAGCCATTCGGGGAGCTTTCGGTTCAGGCTCCTCTCGACGTAGGAACGGATCTCGGTGTTGCCCAGCTTGGTCTTGGTCTGACCCTCGAACTGGGGCTCCTTGACCCGAACCGATATCACCGCGGTCAGTCCCTCACGGACGTCCTCGCCGGTCAGATTGTCGTCCTTGTCCTTGAGGAGGCCCTTGGCCCGGGCGAAGTCGTTGATCGCCTTGGTCAGGGCCTTGCGGAAGCCCTCCTCGTGAGTGCCGCCCTCGTGGGTGTTGATGTTGTTGGCAAACGACAGGACCGACTCGGTGTAAGACGTGGTCCACTGCATCGCCAACTCGAGCTCGGCGTCCTCACCCTCATCGGAGAGGTCGATGATGTGGGCGTGGAGCGGGTCACGCAGCGAGTTGAGATGCTTGACGAAGTCGACCAGCCCTCCCTTGTAGTGGAAGACCTCGGTCCGCTCCCCCTCACCCCGCTTGTCGGTGAAGGTGATCTGCAGACCCCGGTTCAGAAAGGCGGTCTCTCGCAGACGGGAAGCGACCGTGTCGTAGTCGAACTCGGTGGTCTCCTGGAAGGTGGCCGGGCTGGGCCAGAACCGGATGGTGGTCCCGGTCTTCTTGATCGGCCGGAGCTTCTTGGGGTCCTTCGTCTTGGGCTGGCCGTCGACGAACTCCTGGTAGTACACATGGCCGCCGCGACGGACCTCGGCCTCGAGTCGGGTAGACAAGGCGTTGACCACCGACACGCCGACACCGTGGAGGCCTCCGGAAACCGTGTATGCCCCCTGCTCGAACTTGCCCCCGGCGTGGAGCGTGGTGAGGACTGTGGTGAGGGCGGAGCGCTTGGTCTTGGCAACGTGCTCGACGGGGATGCCACGTCCGTCGTCGACGACCTCGACCCCACCGTCGGGGAGCAGGGTGACTTCGATGCGTGACGCTTGGCCGGCCATGGCCTCGTCGACCGAGTTGTCGACGACCTCCCAGATCAGGTGGTGGAGACCCCGGGGGCCGGTGGATCCGATGTACATGCCGGGCCGTCTGCGGACGGCCTCGAGACCTTCGAGGACGGTGATGTCCTTTGCTTCATAACTGTCGCGGGTGGCCGTCACGACCCTCCTTGTGGACCTGTCGGGGTGTGTCTGCTGGGAGGCCGGGTCAACTACTCGGGACCCGGGCGCAGACGAGTTTCACGAATGTCATTTTACAAGAGTTAATTGACAAAAACGAATCAATCAAGGGGTCTGTAGATCATGTCGAGGCGGGGGCGCGGACCTCGATTCGCTCGATCAAACCGGGCCCGATGACCTCGCTCAGCGTGGTGACGAGGGTGGCGCTCCCATACCTCAGAAATGCCACCATCGAGGGGGCCGCGGCCTCCACGACGAGGGTCTTGGCCTGAATGAAGAGCGGCCGGGACCGCCCCGCCCAGGGGGTTCCGGCGAGCTCGTCCCAGGATCCTGATAGCCGGGCGAGCACCATCGGGTCGGAGAGACCGAGCTTGCGGAACATCTGCTCCAGCGACGTCTGGAACGAGGTCAGATCGCCGTCACTCATTCTTCACTGCCCCACCCGCCACCAGCACTCATCGCATTACCTGACCCTCGCCCACCCTCCAAATGGCTCCGTCCACCGGGACGTCCTCCGGCCGGGCCGAGGTGATCAAGGTCTGGGTGTCGGCCGGCAGGGTCTTGGCCAGGGCGGCCGATCGCTCCGCGTCCAGCTCGGAGAACACATCGTCGAGGAGGAGCACCGGCGGCTCTCCGGTCATGTCGGCCACGGCACGATGAGCTGCCAACTTGATGGCCAGAGCCATCGTCCGCTGCTCGCCTTGGCTGCCATGGGTCCGGCTGTCAGAACCGTCGAGGAGCAGGACCGGCTCGTCCCGATGGGGACCTACCGTCGTCAGACGCCGCTCGTAGTCGATTCGTCGCGACTGTTCCAGTGACTCCTGGATCAAAGTGGTGTAGTCGGCCGCACTCGACCCGGATGTGACCTCGCCGCCCCACGTGGCGGAATATCCGACGGCCGCTATCTCCGCTCCCCCGGCGATGTCGCCGTAAGCCACCTGCAGATGGGGGCTCAGCGTCTCTATCACCCTGGCTCTGCGCGAGATGACCCGGCCCCCGGTCTGGGCAAGACGGGCATCCCAGACGGAGAGGGTGGTGTCGTCCCGGGCTCCCGCCTTGAGGAAGGCGTTTCTCTGTCGGATGGCGCGATCGAGCTCGCTCTGCTCGTGATGGGCGGCCGTCCACAACTGCACCGCGACGTCATCGAGAAGGTCACGCCGGTAAGCCGGGCCGCGCTTGACCAGGTCGAGGTCCTCGGGCAGGAATGCAATGACCCTGAGCACGCCAAGGAGATCTGCCGTTCTCCCGAGACGTGATTTGTCCAGTTGGGTCCGGCGCGGACCACTCCGGGGCAGCTCGATCTCGAGGAGGCGCTCGCGGTCACCACTCGAGATGCCGGCCCTCACCACCGCCGCATCCTCTCCGTCCCTGATCAGTCCCGAGTCCGGCACTGAGCGAAAGGGCCGGAGGGTGGCGAGATAGGCGATGGCCTCCAGCAGGTTGGTCTTCCCGGCGCCGTTGGCTCCGAGGAGCAGGTTCACCCCGGCTTCGGGCTTCCAGTCCAGCTCGTCATAGGAGCGAAAGTGCCGGAGAGCGACCCAGTCGACGTTCATTCACACCCGGACGGGCATCAGCAGGTAGAGGAACTCGTCCTCTTCACCGCTGTCGATCACGCTCGGCTTGAACGCGTCGATGACCCTTATCCGGACCGAATCACCGTGAATGGCGGTCACCCCGTCCTGGAGATAACGCGGGTTGAAGGCGATCGAGACTTCTTCCTCAGCCCCTTCGAACACCCCGGGGAGGTGCTCGGTCTCGCCACCGACGTCCTGTCTGGTCACGGTGACCTCGACCCCACCTTCCATGAGCTTGAGCCGCACCGGGATGTGGTCCTCGGCCACCAGCGTCACCCGGCCTAGGGCATCGAGCAACACATCCTTCTCCAGCACTACCTGGCTCGGATAGGAGTCCGGGAGGAGTGACTGGTACTTGGGGAAGTTCCCGTCGATGAGACGAAGGCGGAGCATGCCCTTGTCCGAGGTGAAGACCGCCTCGCGCTCGCGAAGCTGGGCCGTGACCTTGGCAGCCCCGATCGACCTGGGTAGCTCTCTCAGACCGCGAGCCGGGACCAGCCCGGTCCCCTCGAGCCCGACACCCTTGAGCTCTCGCTTGGCAAGGCGATAGGAGTCGGTGGCGACCATGCTCAGGCCGGCGTCGGAGCTCTCGAACAGCACACCACCAAGGATGGGTCGGGCACCATCACCAGACGCGGCAACCGTCACCTGTCCGATCGCCTCTGCCAGTTCTTCACCGTCGACCTCCACCCCGTCGGCGACGACATCCTCCTGTACCGGTAAGTCGTCGACGGTGAGGGGGCGCAGGGTGAAGCGCGGCCCGTTGCCCTGGATCTCGATGTCGGTGTCACTCACCCCGATCGTCACTGCCCCTGCCGGCATCTTGCGGACGGCCTCGGAGAGAAGACGGCCCGGGATGACCGCTCTCCCCTCCTCCATCACCTCCACCTCAGCCGAGGTGCGAACGGTCACATCGAGATCGGTCCCGGTGACCCGCAAGGTTGTGCCCGCCACCTCACAGAGAAGGCCCTGCAGCACCGGCAGTGCGGTCCGAGCCCCGACCGCTCGGTTGGCTCGGGTGAGGACGTCGGCGAGATCGTCTCGCTGCGCTCGGATTCTCACAGATGGAGGTCCCTTCTTCTGCTCCTATTGAACTTCATTGAAAGAGTATTAGTCGTAGTAGGGGGTTGTGGATATGGGGATTAGCCGGATTCTCCCTTGTGACACTTGGCTAATCGGGTGTGGAAGGGTCTGTTGATCATCAGTGGGATATCTACAGGCTCCCGGTGACAACTCAGACACGTGTGGATACGACCCCACCTTTCCTCAGGTCCTGTGTGAGTTGGGTGACCCGGTCGAAGACCGCCCGATCGGAACGGAGAATGCGCTTCACCTTCTCGACAGAGTGCAGGACCGTGGTGTGGTCCCGTTTGAAATGCTCTCCGATCTTGGGCAATGACAGATCGGTGAGCTCCCGGCAGAGATACATCGAGATCTGACGGCAGAGGACGAGGGGCTGGCGTCGGCTCGGGCTGAGCACGTCTTCCACCGTGAAACCGTAGGCCACCGCGGTGGCCCGGATGATCGTGTCGGGGCCCAACGGGACCAAATCCTCGGTGGTGACTATGTCGCGGAGCACCCGTTCGGCCGTCTCCAGGTCGATATCACGACGGTTGAGGGCCGACCAGGCCGTAACCCGGGTCAGGGCGCCCTCCAGCTCCCGGATGTTGTCCGACACCAGGCCGGCGATGTGCTCCAGTACCTCGAGCGGGACCGGCCTCGGGGCGAATTCGGCGTTCCTTCGCAGGATGGCGAGGCGGGTTTCGACATCGGGGGGCTGAATGTCGGTGAGGAGGCCCCATTCGAACCGGCTTCGCAAGCGGTCTTCGAGCGACGAGAGGTTGCGCGGATGTCGGTCGGAGCTGATGACCATCTGCTTCCCGGACTCATAGAGGGAGTTGAAGGTGTGGAAGAACTCCTCGAGGATCTGCTCCTTGCCCTCGAAGAACTGGACATCGTCGAGAAGGAGGATGTCCACCCCGCGGTAACGATGTTTGAAATCGTCGGGCCGCTTGCGGCGGATCGAGTCGATGAAGTCGTTGAGAAAGTTCTCCGATGAGACATAACGGACCACGAGGTTCGGGTACATCTCCAACGCTTGATGACCGACGGCGTTGAGCAGGTGGGTCTTGCCCAGACCGGCGGCGCCATAGATGAACAGAGGGTTGTAGTGCGCCCCGGGCTGTTCGGCGACGGCCATGGCGGCGGCCCAGGCGAAGCGATTGGACTGGCCGACGACGAAGCTCTCGAAGCGGTAGCGGGAGATGAGGTTGGTTGCCGGTGATAGCCCCTCGACGCCGGGAAGGCGGTGTTCGACACCATCATGGGGGAGATCCCGGTCACCTTCCAGCGGCAGAGGCTGCTCGGCGTGGGGATCGGGCTCGATGACCTTGTAGTTGGGCTGGGTTTCGTGACCGAACACGTCGCGATAGGCAGAATCGATGAGCTCGCCGTGTTTGTCCCTCACCCAGCGGAGATGGAACTCACTCGGAGCGACCAGGGTGAGGGTGTCACCTCCGTAGTCAGGCTCCAAGCGGGAGAGCCAGGTGTCCCAGTTCGTCTTCGACACCCCAGCCTTCAACACGTCTTGAAACTGCACCCAACTGTCGGGCGCTCCATGTTCTTGTACCAAGACCACTCCTCCTACGGCAGGGTTGTCCACAGATCCATCCACATCTGTGGAAATGACTGTGGAACACCCGTCCGGGACATCCATCAGCTTGTCACCGAGAGCGGTCCAGCCGTCCGTGGACGACTGAGGAAGTCGATCACGCTCCCAAGGTCAAGGCAGGCGAGTATCGGCCCTCGATCACGGGCCTGCAAGAACGCGGAATTCGACGGTGTGGAAGAGTCAGGCCGGTTCTATCCACAGGAAAAAGCCAGGTAGGATATGGTTTTTCCAGGGTCTGCCACGGACCGCCGCCAGCGTCTTTCGTTTCGGGGCCCTCGCTTTCTTTTCGCGAGGTTCCTCATTTATTCGCGGTCCGGCCGCATGCGGGCCCAAAACGACTGGCGAGTGTGCCGATCCTGAACTTTGACATAGTTCTCCGAAGATTCGTAACCTGTCGTCACTCGCTCTCCAACCCCCCTTTCTTTGTCATGAAGAGGACTTATCAACCCAAGGTTCGAAGA
>JALDXM010000006.1:0-15132 GCA_032155085.1 Actinomycetota bacterium
CTGAACACGCCGCGGAATCCGTGAGAAGGCACCGCCATGACCACGGCCCTTGCTCCCTCCACGGCTTCCCTGAGGTCCGATGTGGCCACCAGGGCTTCGGGAAGTGCGACATCGGGCAGATAGACCGGGTTTCGATGCTCCCGGTTCACCCTGTCCGCCACCTCGCCGCGACGGGACCAGAGGACGGTCGGGGTCGATCCGGCGGCGAGTGCCGCCGCGGTGGTTCCCCAGGAGCCGGCCCCGATGACTGCGATCCGATCCATCCCGAGCGACGCTAGTTGGCCGGCTCCCGGCGCTCCCTAACCTCCCGCGCCATGGCGCTCTCGATCGGCATTGTCGGCCTCCCCAATGTGGGCAAGTCGACACTGTTCAATGCCCTGACTGACGCCGGTGTCCTCGCTGCCAACTACCCCTTCGCCACCATCGAGCCAAACACCGGCGTCGTCCCGATTCCCGACCCGCGGCTCGAGGTGCTGGCAGGGATCTCCGGATCGAAGAAGGTGGTGCCGGCGACCGTGACCTTCGTGGACATCGCCGGCCTGGTCGAGGGAGCGAGCGAGGGGGAGGGCCTGGGCAACCAGTTCCTGGCCAACATCCGGGACGCAAACGCCATCTGTCACGTGGTGCGGGGCTTCGGGTCGCAGACCGTGGCCCACGTGGGAACCGGTCTCGACCCGGCGCGCGATATCGAGATCATCGAGACCGAGTTGGCCATTGCCGACCTCCAGACCATCGACCGACGTTTGCCCCGGCTACAGAGGGAGGCGACCGTCGACCGGGCGCTCCTGCCCCAGGTGCAACTGCTCGAGGAGCTCCGCTCGACGGTGGCGTCGGGGCGGATGGTGAGCAGGGTGGCAGGCCTGATGGGTTCCCACGACCGGTTCTCCGACCTCCACTTGCTCACGGCCAAGCCCGTGATCTACGTGTTCAATCTCGACGAGCAGGGACTTGGCGACGCGGACCTTCGGACGCGTCTGGCCGACCTCGTCGCTCCCGCCCAGTCCTTGTTCCTCGATGCCCAGATCGAAGCGGAGCTCAGTGAGCTGGACGAAGATGATCGGAGCGAGGTACTCGCATCGATCGGTCAAGCCGAGCCGGGCCTGCACGCGGTGATCCGGGCCGCGTACGAGACCCTGGGCCTGCAGAGCTTCCTGACGACCGGTGAGAAGGAGTCGCGCGCCTGGACCATCCGGTCGGGATCCACGGCCCCGGAGGCGGCCGGCGTGATCCATACCGATTTCCAGCGCGGCTTCATCGCCGCCGAGGTTGTGGGTTACCCGGACCTGGTCGACGCAGGCTCCTGGGTCACTGCTCGCTCTCGGGGCCTGGTGCGCACCGAGGGCCGTGCCTATGTGATGCGTCCCGACGACGTGGTCGAGTTCCGGTTCAACGTCTGAGGGACGGACCCGAACTAAGGTTCGAGCTCCATCGACACCGAATGGGAGAGCCCCTCGACCGGAGGGGCGCCGAAGGGGCAACTCCTCCCCGGAATCTCTCAGGCACGTGGACCGTTCGGTCGAGGGAACGCTGGAGGCGTTCGGAAGACGCTGACTGCGGGGGAGGGCATTTGCACTTGAGGAGTTAGATGCCCAACCCAAACGAGCGCTTCGCCGACCGCCACATCGGCCCCGGGCCCGATGACATCGAGAAGATGCTGGCCACGATCGGCGCATCCTCCCTCGATGACCTGGTCGCCGAGACCATCCCCGCATCGATCATCGACACCGAGATGGATCTTCCGCCCGCACTCTCCGAGGGCGAGACGATCGCTCGCCTTCGGCAGCTGGCTTCCAAGAACGTGGTGATGACATCGCTGATCGGCCTCGGGTATCACGACACCATCACCCCGCCGGTCATCCAGCGCAATGTCCTGGAGAGCCCTGCCTGGTACACCGCTTACACGCCCTATCAGCCCGAGATCTCCCAGGGCCGCCTCGAGGCGCTCCTCAATTTCCAGACCATGGTCTCCGACCTGACCGGTCTCGACGTTGCCAACGCCTCTCTCCTCGATGAGGCGACCGCGGCGGCCGAGGCGATGGCAATGTGCCGGCGGCTGGCCAAGG
The DNA here is from genome assembly GCA_032155085.1 of Actinomycetota bacterium. Lineage (GTDB taxonomy): Bacteria > Actinomycetota > Acidimicrobiia > Spongiisociales > ZC4RG35 > JARDZU01. The sequence continues at coordinate 2,064 of JALDXM010000006.1, forward strand.
GCGACAGGCACGTTTTCTACGTCGACGACGACTGTCATCTGCCCACCATCGAGGTGATCAGGACCCGGGCCGGGGCCACCGGGGTGGAGGTTCGCCTGCTCTCGGACGGGTTCGATGCCGATGCCGCCTTCGGTTTGCTTCTCCAGTACCCCGGCTCCTCGGGCGAGGTCCCCGACCACGGTGCGCTGGTCGACGATGCCAGGGCCTCGGGCGTGATGGTGGCGGTGGCGACCGATCTCCTCGCCCTCGCCCTCCTCACCCCTCCAGGGGAATGGGGGGCGGACATCGCGGTGGGCTCGGCGCAGAGGTTCGGAGTGCCGCTCGGGTACGGCGGGCCTCATCCTGGCTTCATCGCCACGCGGGAGGCTCATGTGCGTGCTCTGCCGGGTCGTCTCGTCGGTGTGTCAAGAGACACGTCGGGTCGCGTGGCCTACCGACTCGCCTTGCAGACGCGGGAGCAGCACATACGCCGGGAGAAGGCCACATCCAATGTCTGCACGGCCCAGGTGCTCCTGGCGGTGATCGCCGGCTTCTACGCCTGCTGGCACGGTCCCGAAGGCTTGATCGAGATCGCAAAGGAATCCCATCGCCTCGCCACCGTTGCCGCGGTGTCTCTCGCCGCCGCCGGCATCGAGGTCGTGAATCGCTCCTGGTTCGACACCATCACTGTCTCGGTGCCGGGCCGGGCCGCCGAAATCACAGAAGCCGCCGTCGAACAAGGAATCAACCTTGGGATGATCGACCAGGACCACATCCGGGTCGCTGTCGACGAGACGACTACCGATGAGGTGATAGGCCGGGTCCTGACCGCATTCGGTGCCGAAGTGATACCCGAAGACAGCGCGGCCCGGCTCCCGGAGAACCTCGCTCGGCGGACCGAGTTCATGACCCACCCGGTGTTCAGGCTCCACCGATCCGAGCACGCCATGCTCCGTTACCTGAGACGTCTCGCCGACCGCGATCTAGCCCTGGACCGGAGCATGATCCCGCTCGGTTCCTGCACCATGAAGCTCAACGCCACGTCCGAGATGATTCCCATCACCTGGGCCGAGTTCGCCGGGATCCACCCCTATGCCCCTGCCGACCAGACCGTCGGATACCGCGAGCTCATCGACGAGCTGGCTGACGCCCTGTGCCGGATCACGGGGTACGACGCCGTGTCTCTTCAGCCAAACGCAGGCTCTCAGGGGGAGCTGGCCGGGCTGCTTGCCATCCGGGCCTATCAGGGCTCCATCGACCAGGAGCATCGTGACGTCTGTTTGATCCCCTCATCGGCCCATGGGACCAACGCCGCATCTGCGGTGATGGCCGGCATGAAGGTAGTGGTGGTAGCCACCGATGACTCTGGCAATGTCGACCTGGAGGACCTCGAAGCCAAGGCTGAAGTGAACGCGGAACGCCTGGCCGCGGCAATGATCACCTACCCGTCCACCCATGGAGTGTTCGAGGAGGGTGTGCGTCGGCTCATCGAAGTCGTCCATGAGCATGGAGGTCAGGTCTACGTCGACGGTGCAAACCTGAATGCGATGGTGGGACTGGCCAAGCCGGCGGGGTTCGGCGCCGACGTAGGCCATCTGAATCTGCACAAGACCTTCACGATTCCCCATGGTGGGGGTGGGCCAGGTGTGGGGCCGGTGGGCGTCCGTGCGCACCTGGCCCCGTTTCTTCCCAACCACCCACTCGACGAGCATGCCGGCCCGGCCACAGGTGTGGGGCCCATCGCTGGTGGGCCGTACGGGTCGGCAGGGATCCTGCCTATCCCGTTCGCCTACATCAGCTTGATGGGCGAGGACGGGCTGAGGGCGGCAAGCAAGGTTGCAATCCTCTCGGCCAACTACCTGGCCCGACGCCTCGACCCTTACTTCCCGGTTCTCTACAGCGGAAGCAATGGCCGGGTGGCCCACGAGTGCATCGTCGATGTGCGACCCGCGACCAAGGCGACCGGGATCACTGCCGAAGACGTGGCCAAGCGTCTTGCCGACTACGGGTTTCACGCCCCGACCCTCTCCTTCCCGGTAGCCGGAACGCTGATGATCGAGCCGACCGAATCGGAGAGCCTCGAAGAGCTGGATCGTTTCGTCGAGGCGATGATCGCCATCCATGGCGAGGTCTCCAGGATCGAGGCCGGGGAGTGGCCCCGCGACGACAACCCGCTGCGCAACGCACCCCACAGCGCCGAGCAGGTTGCTGGAGACGAATGGGCACATCCCTACTCGCGCGAGACGGCAGCCTTCCCTGTGGCCTCCCTCCGGACGGACAAGTATTGGCCTCCGGTGGGGCGGATCGACGGCCCCGCTGGTGATCGCAACCTGGTGTGCGCCTGCCCGCCTCTGGATGTCTACGCATGACCGGTCGATCTTCTGGGCTTGACATTTGGACGCCCGATGGGATCTTGATGGGTCACACGGGGCGGGTAGGGACGCGGAAATGACGGTGTCAGGGTGAGGTTCACCGGTCAGGTGAGGGTGCCGGAGGTCGACCATCCGGGCATCCCGGCGACGATCGTGGTCGAGGACGGGCTGGCCGAGGTGCTTCTCGATGGGGAATCGCTGGGTCGCTGGTCGCTGTATGACGTCCATGCTGCCCGTCTGGTCTCTAGTGCGTTCTCGATCTCGCTCGACGGCGAGGAGATCACGTTCATCGCCGACGAGCCTGTCGACTTCGCCTACAAGGGCGTCGAGCACATGGCCGGTGTCTGGGCGAGATACAAGGCGATGACCATCCCCCGGCGTGTTGTGGCCGTGGGCCGGTCACGGCGCGGGACCACGCAGTCACGGATCCCCGAGCTGCGGGAGGCGATGCTGTCCAACCTTCGCACGGCCGGTCCACCTTCCGCTCAGAGTGCCCTGGCCAGCCCTGCCCCGGCCGCCGAGGCCGATCCCTCCCCATGGGCACGGCGTCTCGACGCCTACTCCAGCGTCCCCGCGCCAATAGACGACGCCGACGAGCCGGAGGAAGTGGGGCTGGAGGCCGACGAGCCAGCGGCCGACCTGATCGAGCAGATATCCGGGACGGAAGCACCAACGCCTCCCGAGGTGGCGGCCCCGGCAGAGCCGGAGACAGCGACGCCATCCGACTTGGAGGCGGCGGCGCAGCCAGCACGGATGAGACCCGGGCCCGGCCTGATCCCGCGGCAGGTGAAACGTATTGCCCCGGTGCCATCCTCACTGTCCGACGAGCCTGTTGATTGGGACACGGCCTGGGAGGAGCCTCCAATCTACGAGGAGAGCTACGAAGAGCTCCCATCCGACGCCGATCGGGTGTTCCTCGACGAGCTGTCCGAGGCGCAGGTCGTGGAGCAGGTCGACGAGATCGCGGTGACCCGGGAGATGTCTGATGACACGGCGGAGGTCGAGGAGCAGATCGACGAAGTAGAGGCGACCGGGGAGCCCTCTGAGGAGGATTCGGGCGGCCCCGTGGAGGTCGAACCGGAGACGGAAGTCAGCGAACAGCCGGCCCTGACCACACCACGGGACGAGGTCGTCAGGCCCAACGAAGTGGTCCTCGACCTCGGGCATCTCGAGGCCGACAAGCGGGTGACCGAGCCGGCGGCGGTTGCGGTGGCCGACCACTCGCACCATGTCGACGAGATCCTCGAGCCCGACCTGGAGTTGTTGTTTGCGGGCGCCCCGGGACCGGAGGGTGAGCGCAGTGGCCTGCTGGGCGCTGTTCGGTCGGCATTTGCCAGAAATCGTGGTGGTGTCCACGAGCACCAGTTCGTGGAGGCGCCCGGAGGCATCGGCATCGTCAGGCAGATCTGTGCCGAGTGCGGCTACATCTCTATTGGAGTCTCCGACTAGCCAGGCTCACTGACCGGCACCGGTCTTGAGCACCATGACCACCACGGCCAGGATCAGCAGGACCGAGGTCACCACGCCCCAGATCGCTGCTCGCTTTCCTTCCGCCGCGGCGGCAGTTCGATCCCCGGCCTCCAGAGCGGTGATCATCTTGCCCGCACCCGGACGGTGGACGAAGGCACCGATCAGACCGGCAGCGATGACCACGCCGAGCCCGATGGATATGAAGGTGTCGCTCCAGTCGTAGAGGTCACTGGTGAGGACGAGACCGACTCCACTCAACGCGGTGAGGATCCCGGCCGGGTTGAAGTACTTCGCTCCTGCCTCCGCCGCCACACGGGCCCAGGCCAGGGTCGCGCCGTCGATGCCACTCCTTGCCAGGCGGGGAGCAACGAACGCGCTGAGCAAACCGCCTCCGATCCAGGCGGCGGCGGAGAGGATGTGGATGATCAGGAGGAATTCGGTCACGACGGCCCCGGGAACGTAGCAGGGGCGGGATAACGGGCGCAGGTACTCTCGTCCGTGTGACTGCCACGATTCGGCCGGTGATCCTCTCGGGTGGGTCGGGCACCCGCCTCTGGCCACTATCCACCCCCGAACGCCCGAAACAGTTCATCGACCTCGTCGGGAAGTCGTTGTTCGACTCCACCCTGGACCGGATCAGTGCTGTCGCCGGCGACGGCCGGATCGTCGTCGTGACCGGTGGCGAGCAGGTGGCCACCGTGGAGAAGGCGCTGTCGAACACCTCATTTGAAGCCACCGTCCTGGTGGAGCCGTCGGGCCGCAATACGGCGCCGGCCGTGATCGCAGCGGCTTTGGTGTCTGAGCCCGACGACGTGCTCCTGGTCCTGCCATCGGACCACCTGATCGCGGACACATCTGCGTTCGTCACCGCCGTTCACGCCGCCGCCGGCATCGCAGCCGGAGGGTCGCTGGTCACCTTCGGAGTGGAGCCGAGCAGGCCAGAGACCGGATACGGCTACATACAGAGAGGGCAGCCCGACGGGGCCGGATTTCGGGTCGTCAGGTTCAAGGAGAAGCCCCAAGCCGACGAGGCGGCACGTTTGGTGGCCGATGGCATGCATCTGTGGAACTCCGGCATGTTCGTGTTCACTGCAGCCGCCTTGCTCGACGAGGCGGAGAGACAGGTCCCCGACATCCTCGATGGGGTGAGGTCGTCGTTGCCGGCCGCACGCCAGGGGACGCTGGTCCTCGATGCCAATTTCTCCGCCGTGCGCTCGATCTCTGTCGACCACGCCATCATGGAGAACGCGACGAAGGTGAGTGTCCTGCCCCTCGACGCTGGCTGGAGTGACATTGGCTCGTGGCAGACGGTCTGGGAGGCGGCGGAGCATGACGGGGACGGGAACACCTTGATCGGGGATGTGGTCGCAGTCGATGTTCGGGGCGCCTACGTGCGCGCCGGGTCGAGGACCGTCGCCATCGCCGGTGTCGAGGATCTGGTGGTGGTAGAGACACCCGAGGTGATCCTCATCGTCCCCAAGGATCGATCACAGCTCGTGAGAGATTTGGCGTCCCGTGCCGAGGAGACCAGACGCTCCGATTGAGTGTCCGATTCGCTGGTTCATACCATCCCAGGGAGATGAGACGATTGGCACTGGTCGCCCTGATCGGCGTGCTCGCCACGGCATGCGTGGGAAGGCCAGCCGAAGACGCCACCGGTGAGGAGATTTACCTGCAACTCTGCTCGAACTGTCATGGAGACGGGCTCGAAGGTGGTCTCGGACCGGCCCTTGGCCCGGGGTCGAGCGCAGCAGGCCAGCCCGACGAGTTCTTGAGGGTGACAATCGATGAAGGAAGAGGCCGTATGCCTTCATTCTCCTCGACTCTCAGCGATGCCCAGGTGGAGCGATTGATCGGCTATTTGCGAGAGGAACAGGGCGAATGACCGCGATCCTCGAGGCCCTGGAGCTCTACCCGATCAGGATCCCGATGCGTCACCGTTTCCGCCGCGTGGACCATCGGGAGGCCGTATTGATCCGGGGTCCCGAGGGATGGGGCGAGTTCTCGCCGTTCCCCGACTACCCGCCCAATGTGACGACCCGCTGGCTGGCCGCCGCCCTGGAAGCTGCGTGCAGCCCGCTGCCGGAGCCAGGCCGGGCCACCATCCCGATCAATGTGACGGTCCCCGCCGTGACCCCGGACATCGCTGCTCGTCTCGTGCTCGAGTCGGGTGCCGGGACCGCGAAGGTCAAAGTCGGCGAGCCAGGGCAGACGATGGAGGATGATGAAGAGCGTCTTGCCGCGGTGAGAGCGGCGATCGGGCCTCAGGGGAAGATCCGCATCGATGTGAATGCCGCGTGGGACCTCGATACGGCTGCGGTGCGTTTGACCTCCTATGCCCGGTTCGATCTCGAGTATGTCGAGCAGCCGGTCAAGACCCTGGAGGAGATGGTCGAGCTCAAGCAGCGGATCGACGTGCCACTCGCTGCCGACGAGCTGGTGCGGCTCCGGCCCGACCCCCTCGAGGTGGCGGCCATGGGCGCAGCGGACATCCTCGTGGTCAAGGTGCAGCCTTTGGGAGGCGTGGCCAGGACCCTCGACATCGCGGCGCGCGCCGGCATACCGGTCGTGGTCTCCTCGGCGCTGGAGACCAGCGTCGAGGTGCGTTACCGGCTCGCGCAGATGGCCAAGGCCGACGGCAACGGCGCACGCGAGTTCGCGCTGATGAAGGAGATCCACCAGGCCGATCTCGGCGGCGGCGCCCGTGCACCGCTGGTCTCGATGAATGGTGAGCTCGAGGTGCGCAGGCCGGAGCCGGACCCTGACCTGCTCAAACGATGGCGCCCCGATCGGGATCGGGCAGCCGAGATGCTGCGTAAGGTCAGGAACGCCGCGGAGGTCCTCACCTGAGCTCGAGACCCATGATCCGAGACGTCATCGGATGACACAACCCAACCCGAGCACGGCCCAGGCCCGGGCCATCGTCGACGAGCTGTGTCGTCAAGGCGTCGAATACGCGGTCATCTCACCCGGTTCCCGCTCGGCTGCCCTGGCCATCGCCTTCGAGGAGCACCCGGGCATCACGACCCGGGTGGTCACGGACGAGCGATCTGCCGCGTTCCATGCCCTGGGACGGGCACGTGCCTCGAAGGCTCCTGTCGTCGTCCTCGCCACCTCTGGCACCGCGTTGGCCAATCACTGGCCGGCAGTGGCGGAGGCAGATCTATCACTCGTCCCGCTGATCTCGATCTCGGCCGACAGGCCTGCCGATCTGCTCCATGTCGGGGCCAACCAGACGATGGAACAGGCAGGCCTATTTGGTGGCCGTGTGCGATGGTCTTGCTCGATACCGACCGCAGAGCCGTCTGTCGACTCCAACGGATATTGGCGCTCCACCGTGTCCCAGGCCGTGGCCCGCGCCCTCGGCCATGGGGCGAGACCCGGACCTGTCCACCTCAACGTGGCCTTTCGGGAGCCAACCGTGCCCGTGCAGGACGACGGGCGATCGAGGTCCGATCCCTATCCGTTCTCGATCGATGGCCGGCCCGAAGACGCCCCTTGGCAGGCCCAGAAGAGATCAACCCCGGGTGGCGCCCGAATCGATCTCGGGGGCAACGGGTTGGTCGTGGCTGGTGAGGGCGCCTACGACGCTGAAGCGGTGTCCGCATCAGCCGCCGAACTCGGGTGGCCGGTGCTGGCCACGGCCACGTCAGGCTTGCGCTCTTTCGACTCTGTCAGCACATATCACCACCTCCTCGTCGAGGGCGTGCCTCCGAGACTCGTGCCGGATCTCGTCGTCACCATTGGGAGGATCGGGCCTAGCGACAGGCTCGGGGCACTCACTTCGCTACCGGTGCCCCAGGTGCAGATCGACCCGTGGGGGTCATGGCAGGACCCGCGGCGGCACTCCACCCATATGGTCCAGGCCGACCCATCCCTCACCCTGGCTGGCTTTGGTCCCGCCACCGACGAGACCCTGCTCGACGCATGGCGCACTGCCGACTCCGCCATGAGGGCGGGGCTCGATGAGCGTCTCGCGTCCGAGGAGGCGGCTACCGGGGGTCGTGTTGCAAGAGCGCTTGGCGCGGTCGACCCGGCGATCCTCGTCGCCGGCTCGTCGATGCCGATCAGGGATGTCGACGCCCATTACACGGGGCCTGCCCGGGTGATCTCCAATCGAGGTGTCTCCGGGATCGATGGGTTCGTATCGACGGCCCTCGGTGCGGCCACGACTACGTCGGAAGGAACTGTCGCCTTCTGTGGGGATCTGTCCTTCCTCCACGACTCGAACGGCTTCGTCGCCGACGACATTGGGAGCGTGGTATTCGTGGTCGTGGACAATGGCGGCGGGGGGCTGTTCGACCTTCTTCCCCAATCAGAGCATGCACCGTCCTTCGACCGGCTCTTCATCACCCCCCACGGCCTCGACCTGTCCCACCTCGCCGCTGTCTACGGCATCGACTCCACGATCACAGATGATGTGGCCGTGCTGGGGGAAGAGATGGAGAGTCGGCTCGAAGCACGTGGCGCCCACCTGATCGTGGTGCCGGTGGAGAGGGAGGCCGATCTGAAGGCCCGAAGAAGCATGGACGACACGGCTCGCGCCGTCTGTGCCGCACTCAGCTGATCCCGAGCGCTCCTTTCATCGGCCGGAGCTTTATCTCAGTCTCTTCGAACTCCTCGGCTGGGTCTGAGCCCTCGACGATGCCGGCCCCGGTGTAGAGCGTCACCTTCTGGTCTTCGATCATGCCGCACCGGAGGGCGATGGCAAACTCCCCTTCACCATCCCGGTCGAACCATCCGACGGGCCCCGCGTAACGCCCGCGCTTGTGGCCCTCCAGTTCTCGGATCAGCTCTAGGGCGCTCTTGGTCGGCGTGCCGGCGACCGCGGCGGTTGGGTGCAATGCACCGAGCAGGTCGGTGATCGTGGTCCCCGGGATGGTGTCACCGACGAAGACCGTCGTCAGATGCTGGATGTCACCGTAGGAGACGACACCTCGCTCCGAGCGTTCGAGGCGCGTGCAGAACGGCCCTAGGGCGAGGTCCACCGAATCGGCAGCCAGGTCGTGTTCCCGCATCATCTTGTCAGTTTCGAACGACCCGGCGGCTCCGGGATCGCCAGGGTCGGCGGAACCAGCCAGCGAGATCGAGGTGACTCTGCCTTCGCCCAGGGAGACGAGGAGCTCAGGGCTCGACCCGACGAATCGGTCGACCAGATATGTGTGGGATTCGGGCTCGTTGCGCACCAGATTGGACAACACGGAATGGGCCTGGACCGGGGCATCGAAGGTGGTCTCCACCCGTCGTGAGAGCACCACCTTCTCCACCTCGTTGTCGCGTATGGCAGCGAGAGCCTCACCGACCAGTCTCACCCATGACGAGACGTCGGCCGCGACGAGACGTCCCAAGGAGAGGCCGTCGTCGTCTGATGGTGGAGGAACAGTCGTCTGGTCTCCTATCACGAACCGGGTCCCGTCCTTGTCGATCTTCATCAGCGCCTTCGGGACCACGATCACCGAGTGAGGGTCGTTCTCGTCGAAGGTGAAGCTGGCCAGGGCCATGGGAGCCTCGGTCGCCCGGAGCCGCCGCAGTGCACGGTCGAAGCGGTCGGCGCCCGAGCCAGGATCGATCCTCGCCGCCACGCCCCAACCGAACAGCGCCAGGTCACGGTGCACCCATGCGGTGTCGGGCTTCCGGGCCAGGGCGTCCTGGATCGACGGATCGATGCCTTCAGCTGTCATTCCATACGCAGGCTAGGACAGGCTCCATGACGTCGATCCCGGCCAGTCGTTTCGCCGACTCGCGGAACATTTCGGGGTCGCCCGAGGTGACCAGGGTCAGGCTGCCCCCGCCGCGGGCGTCGCCTGCAATGCGCTCCACCTGCCGTGCCACTGCCGGACCGGGATCGATGATGGATATGTCCGGCCCTGCCACCTCCTCGATGACAGGGATCAGGAACGAGAAATGGGTACAGCCCAAGACCAGTGTGTCTGCCCCCCCTTCCATGATCGCGCTGAGACATCTCTCGATCTGGTGCCGGATTTCCGGCCCATCGATGTCACCCGCCTCGACCATCTCGACCCACGTCGGGCAGGCGCTTGTGATGATCCTCGCCCCAGCGGCGTGGCGTTGCACCACCGAGGCGAAGAGCTCGCCCTGGAAGGTGGCGGCAGTGGCCACAACCCCGATGACGCCGCTGTGTGTGTTCAGGGCGGCCGGCTTGACGGCTGGCTCCATCCCGACGAAGGGCAGTTCTGGGTGGCGTGCCCGCAGCCTGTGGAGTGCGGCGGCGGAGGCGGTGTTGCAGGCAATAGTGATGAGTCCTGCGCCGCGATCTATCAGCCATTGAGTGACTTCCTCCGACATCACGGCCACCTCGTCGAGGGTCCGCACCCCATAGGGGGCACGGCCCTGATCGGCGAAGTAGACGAGATCAGCAGCGGGTAGCCGGCGGCGGATTTCCGCGAGCACGCTCAGGCCGCCAACGCCAGAGTCGAAGACCCCGATCAAGGGTGAGGTCTCTGTTGGGGTCATTGGGGACATCTCAGCAGGAGGCCCACTCTGCCGGTGGTAGCTTCGCAATCGGTCGAGGAGGTGGAGTGCAGGTCGAAGGTTCGATAGCCCTGATCACAGGTGGTGCATCTGGGCTCGGCCTCGGAGCCGCATCCCGCTTCGTCGACCAGGGGGGCAACGTGGCCCTGCTCGACATCGACGAGCAAAGAGGAGCCTCGGCGATCAGCGAGCTGGGCGCCCAGGCAAAGTTCTTCGCCTGCGACGTTCGTGACCCTGATGCCGTCGCCTCGGCTGTAGCCGGCGCAACCGACGAGTGGGGGAAGATCGACATCCTGGTCAACGCCGCCGGTGTGGCTCCTGCCCAACGGGTTATCTCGAAGGACGGCGTGCTGTTCGACCTGGGCCTCTTCGAGTTCGTCATAAGAGTGAACCTCATCGGCATGTTCGACGTCACCCGAAATGTGGCGGCGGTCATGGCTCAGAACGAGCCGGGCCCGGACGGTGAGCGAGGTGTCATCGTCAACGTGGCGTCGATAGCTGCGTTCGAGGGCCAGGTGGGTCAGGCCGCCTACTCCGCGTCAAAAGGGGGAATAGTGGGCATGACCCTTCCCCTGGCCCGGGATCTGGCAGGTATCGGGGTGCGTTGCGTAACGGTTGCCCCCGGGATCATGGACACTCCTCTCCTGGCCGACGCCCCGGATGAGCTCAAGGAATCCTTGGCTGGTCTGCACGTTTTCCCACGTCGGCTGGGCTCTCCTTCCGATTTCGCCCATCTGGTGCAAGCGATTGTGGAAAATCCGCTTCTCAACGGCGAGGTGATCCGTCTCGACGCCGGCGCCAGGATGCCGCCACGCTGATTCGCACGGTCAAAACACCCCTGGTGTCACTATGTGTTGCGTACGCCGGGTGTATATGCTCGTGGCTTGATGGGTGCTCGACACCCGTCTGCCCATAGGAGGGAAACCATATGAAGACAAAACGAGGGAAGAGCGCGCTTGCCGCTCTTCTTGCGTTTGGCCTGTTCGTAGCTGCCTGTAGCAGCGGCGAACCGACCGATACCACGGAGGCGTCGGAGGACACGACGGCGACCACCGAGGCCCCGGCGACCACCGAGGCCGCGGCGGAGGCGACCACCTCGGCCGCCGAGGCCGCCGGTGGGGTCATCACGAGCTATATCGGTGAGCCGGAGTTTCTCGACCCCGTGAACACCAATGAGTCGGAGGGGAACGCGGTGCTCAGCGCCCTGTTCCGTGGATTGATCGATTACAACCCGGAGACCAGTGAGCCCGAGTTCACCGGTGTCGCCGAGTCGATCACCTCGCCAGACGAGGGTCTCACCTGGGAGATCGTCCTCAAGGACGGTTGGACGTTCCACGACGGGACCCCGGTGACTGCGGCGTCGTTCGTCGACTCCTGGAACTACAGGGCTTTCGGGCCCAACGCGTCCCAGGTGTCGGGCTTCTTCGCGTCGATCGCCGGATACGAGGACCTGCAGTGCGGAACCGTCACCGAGCCCGATCCGGAGACCGGTGAGGACGTCGACGTCGCCGACTGTGAGGGCCAGCCCCCCGCAGCCGAGACCATGAGCGGTCTCGCCGTGGTGGACGACCTCAACTTCACCGTCACGCTCGCCCAGCCAGAGACGTTCTTCATGACCCGTCTCGGCTACACCTCGTTCTACCCGCTGCCGGAGGCGTATTACGCCGACCCGGCCGCATACAACGAGTCGCCGATCGGCAACGGGCCGTTCATGATGGACGGTGCGTGGGAGCATGACGTGGAGGTTCGCACCGTGGCCAACGCCGACTTCGCCGGTGAAGACCAAGCGCAGATCGAGGGTCTGACCTTCCGGATCTACGAGGACGTCAACACCGCAGTCAACGACCTGTTGGCCGGCAACCTCGACATCGTCGACGCCGTCCCACCGGAGCGTGTCGCCGAGGTGGAGGCAGCAGTGCCGAACTTCGGTGAGTCACCGAGCTCGTCGATCAACTACCTGGCATTGCCGTCGTACGTCCCCGAGCTCCAGAACCCGGACGTCCGGGCCGCTCTGTCGATGGCCATCGATCGGGAGACCCTGGTCAACAGCCCGATCTTCAACGGGACTCGTGCCCCTGCCTTCAACCTGCAGTCACCGGTCATCCCTGGTTACCAGGAGACGGTCTGTGACAACTGGACCTACAACCCGGAGCAGGCAGCTGCTCTCTGGGAGTCGTCCGGAGGGATCGAAGGCCCGATCACGGTGTGGTTCAACTCTGGCGCCGGTCACGACGCCGGGGTCGAGGCCGTGGGCAACATGTGGTCGGAGAACCTGGGCATCGACGTGAGCACTGTCACGTTCGAGCAGCTCGACTTCGCCGACTACTTGCCGTTGATCGATTCGCAGGGCATCACCGGTCCGTTCCGTCTTGGCTGGGGTATGGACTATCCGCACCCGCAGAACTACTGGCAGTTGTTGTTGGACAGCCGTTTCACGCCCCCGGTGGGCTCGAACAGCGGCTTCTACTCCAACCCGGACTTCGACGCCAAGATCGACGAGGCAAATGCTCAGGCCGACATCAACGCCGCCATCCCCCTCTATCAGGAGGCAGCGGCCATCGCCTGCGCCGACACCCCAGTGATCCCGATGTTCTTCGGTCTGAACCAGTACGGCTGGAATGACAACGTCAGCGGGGTCTACGTCGACGCTTTCGGCAACCTGGTCTACACCGACCTGGTGGCCGGCGGCTGACACAGCGAAGGACGACGACAACGTCGTCCCAATAGGTGGAGCGGCACCCCACGCCGGGTGCCGC
>JALDXM010000007.1:0-14794 GCA_032155085.1 Actinomycetota bacterium
TGAACGCGAGATCTTCCCGTTGCCGTGCCAGTGCCCATAAGACGACGAGGTGGCCGACGTATTGGCCGGCCAATGCCAGCACCAGGGTGAGCTCCTCACCGCCGACGAGGGCACCCAGGCCGAGGAAGATCCCGGAACCGAGTAATCCGCCCAGGAAATCGAGGAGGAAGTCGATGAGCGACCATGGCCTGGGCACTGGGCGGCAGCCTAATGAGTGGCCCTGCCTACCACTGTTACTGTGACCATCAACGCTGGTTGGAGGTCATCAGGAGTGGAAATCGACATCGGAATCGGCAAGTCGGGGCGTCAGGGATTCGGCTTCGACGACATCGCCATCGTTCCCTCGAGGCGGACCCGCGACCCTGACGACGTCGACATCTCCTGGCAGCTGGATGCCTTCAGGTTCGACCTCCCCATGATGGGTTCCGCCATGGACTCGGCCATCAGCCCGGCCACGGCGGTGCAGATCGGGAATCTGGGCGGGCTGGCGGTCCTGAATCTCGAAGGGCTCTGGACCCGCTACGAGGATCCCGAGCCGTATTTCGAGGAGATCGCCGACCTCCCCGCCGACAAGGCCACGCTTCGCATGCAGGAGATCTACCTCGAGCCGGTCAAGCCGGATCTGATCGGGCAACGGGTGGCCGAGATCAAGGCCGGCGGTGTGGTGACCGCGGCGAGCCTCACACCGCAGCGGGTCAGTGGTTGGGCAGGGCACGCCCTTCGAGGTGGCCTCGACGTGTTGGTGATCCAGGGAACCGTCGTGTCGGCGGAGCACGTGTCCAGCCGCGAAGAGCCGCTGGACTTGAAGCAGTACATCGCCGACTGTGACGTGCCGGTGATCGTTGGCGGATGTGCCAGCTACTCGACCGCCCTTCACCTGATGCGGACCGGTGCCGTTGGGATTCTCGTGGGGGTGGGCCCCGGGGCCGCCTGCACCACGCGTGGAGTGCTCGGGGTCGGTGTCCCCCAGGCCACGGCCATAGCCGATGCGGCCGGAGCCAGGATCCGGTACCTGGATGAGACCGGGCGTTACGTCCATGTCATCGCAGATGGCGGAATGCGGACCGGCGGAGACGTGGCCAAGGCGATCGCCTGCGGCGCCGACGCGGTGATGATCGGCTCCCCCCTGGCCTCAGCCAGCGAGGCTCCCGGGCGTGGCTTCCACTGGGGGATGGCCACCTTCCATCCAACCCTTCCCCGTGGCGCGCGTGTGGAGGTGGGGGACCGTGGCACTCTCGAAGAGATCCTTGTTGGCCCCGCCCATGAGAACGACGGGAAGCTGAACCTGTTCGGCGCCCTTCAGGTCTCGATGGCCACCACCGGGTTCTCTGACGTCAAGGAGTTCCAGAAGGCCGAGGTGATGATCGCCCCCAGCCTCCAGACCGAGGGCAAGTCGTTGCAGCGCTCCCAAAGAGTGGGCATGGGGTGAAACCCCATCCCCACGTTGTGAGTGGTGGGTGGTGAGTTCTGAGTTCTGCAACCCAAGACCCAAAACCCATGACCCACAACCGAGAACCAACGGTGCTGGTCCTCGACTTTGGCGCCCAGTACGCGCAGCTGATAGCCCGCCGGGTGAGAGAGGGCCACGTCCGCTCCGAGATAGTCCCTCGCGATGTCACTCCTGACGAGATCAGGTCGCATGACCCGGTAGGTCTCATCCTCTCCGGCGGCCCCGCCTCGGTCTACGCCGAGGACGCCTATCGGATGGACCCCCGCATCCTCGACTTGGGCATCCCGGTGCTCGGCATTTGCTACGGGCATCAGCTTCTGGCCGACCTCGCCGGCGGCAGCGTGGCCAACACCGGTAGCGCCGAGTACGGGAACACCACGCTCGAGGTGACCAGCAGCTCGGTACTGCTCAAAGACCTTCCGAAGGAGCAGCAGGTGTGGATGTCGCACCAGGACCAGGTGGTCGAGCCACCTGATGGATTCGTCGCAGTTGCCACGACGCCGGGTTCCCGGGTGGCGGCGATGGAGGATCGGGAGCGGGGTCTCTATGGCGTCCAGTTTCATCCCGAGGTGGGGCACACCCCGAGGGGTGACGAGATCCTCAGGAGGTTTCTCTACGACGTGTGTGGCGCCGCCCCAACCTGGACCTCGCACTCGATCATCGAGTCCCAGGTGGAGGCAATCAAGGCCCAGGTAGGAGATGGTCGGGTGATCTGCGGCCTCTCGGGCGGAGTCGACTCCGCGGTGGCGGCTGCGCTCGTCCACGAGGCGATCGGTGACCGTTTGACTTGTGTGTTCGTCGACCATGGCCTGCTCCGGGCCGGCGAAGCCGAGCAGGTCGAGGAGACCTTCCGCGCTCACTTCGAGGTCGATCTCATCCACGTCAAGGCCGAGGACCGTTTTCTCGAGGGATTGGCCGGGGTGACCGACCCGGAGACGAAGCGGAAGGTGATCGGTGAGATCTTCATTCGGGTGTTCGAAGAGGCGGTCGAGGCGGTTGGAGATGCCCGCTTCCTGGTCCAAGGCACCCTTTACCCGGATGTGATCGAGTCCGGCTCGGCCAGCGCCGCCACGATCAAGACCCATCACAACGTGGGCGGCCTCCCCGAGGACATGTCCTTCGAGCTGGTCGAGCCTCTTCGTGATCTCTTCAAGGACGAAGTCAGGGCAGTCGGCGAGGAGTTGGGGCTGCCGGAGGAGATCGTGTGGCGTCAGCCATTCCCGGGCCCGGGCTTGGCAGTCCGGATCATCGGCGAGGTGACGAGGGAGCGTCTGGACCTGTTGCGGGCGGCCGATCTGATCGTGAACGAGGAGATCAAACGGGCCGGCCTCTACCGCGAGATCTGGCAGGCGTTCGCTGTTCTCCCATCGGTGAAGACGGTTGGCGTGCAGGGGGACCTTCGCACCTACGCCTATCCGCTCGTGGTGCGGGCGGTCACCTCGGAGGATGCGATGACCGCCGATTGGGTCCGTCTGCCCTATGAGGTTCTGGAACGGATCTCGAGTCGGGTCATCAACGAGGTCCCCGGCATCAACCGCGTCGCCTACGACATCTCGAGCAAGCCGCCCGCCACCATCGAGTGGGAGTAGAGCAGGCAATTCAGAAGAGGTAAGGGTCTGCCGATAAGTCCTTTCAAGGCCCGGGAGTCATCCCTTTGGACTTCAACACCCCCGAGTTGACGCGGATCTTCCGCGAGGAGCTGGAAGAGAGATCCGGCCGTCTCGTCGCGGGCGCGATAACGCTCCGGCAGCGGGGCCTCGACGAAGCTCGGATCCAGGACATGATCCGTGATGCCCACACCATCAAGGGCTCAGCCGGTCTTCTCGGCTACGAGCAGATCAAAGAGGTCGCGTCAAGGCTGGAGCATCTCTGGAAGCAGATCGCCGAGGGATACAGCCCGTCGAGCGAGGTGCTGGTGGCGATGGAGGCCAGCGCGGGGCGGCTACTGCCGTCGCTGGAACTCGAAGATGCGGAGCTGGCCATGCTGGCCGACAAGCTCATCGCAGGTGATGGGACAGGTGGCGTGTCCGACGGCTCGAGCTGGGCACCCCCGGCCGAGGTCATCCCGCTGCGCCGGCCCGAGCCGGGAAGCCTGGGCGGCCTGCTCACCTCGGTATCCGACTCGCTGCTGGGCGGCTCCACCCGAGTCGACACCGGCGAGCTCTACCGCTTGATCAACCGCATCGTCGAGGTCTCCCTGGATTCGGAGGCTCTGGCAGACCTATCGCTACTCTCCATCGAGGGAGCCGACCCGGCGCTGTTCCGCAAGTCGTGGCGGCACCAGCTGGAGCGACTGGCCTCCTCGATCGGTGAGATCCAGGAGCAAGCCGTCTCCCTGGCCAACATATCGTTTCGGGACGCCACGGCGACCTTCCCTCAGTTCGTCCGCTATCTGGGCCGGCGGATGGACAAGGACGTCAGATTCGAGCTGATCGGTGACGATGTCCAACTCGACCGGCAGATCGTCGACCTGCTTCGGGAGCCGTTACGGCATCTGCTGGTCAACGCCGTCGACCACGGAATCGAGCCGGCTGCGGCGCGCGTCGCTGCGGGGAAGCGAGCCACCGGGACCGTGAGTGTCGGCGCGGAGATCATCGACGAGAGAGTCGAGGTCTCGGTGGCCGATGACGGCGCTGGAATCGACTGGGACCTGGTGGCCGAGGCGGCGACCGAGAGGTCGATCCCCTTTGTCTTCTCGGACTTGAGCCCCGTGCTGTTCCGCGAGGGGTTCACGACGAGAACGGCCATGACCGATTTCTCGGGCGCCGGTGATGGGCTGGCCGCGGTGCGCGACATCGTCGAGCAGGTCAACGGCGTGGTCCACGTCGAGAGCCCTGCCGGGATGGGGACACGGGTCACCATGACACTCCCGCTTTCGTTGGTCCTGCAGAACGTGGTGGTGGTGGCCACTGGTGACCAGTTCTGGGGCCTGCCCGAAGCCTCGATCGAAGCTGCTATGCCATTGTCCAGGGCCGAGATCAGCGCCACCGATGGAGGCAAGGAGGTGCGGTTTCAGAGCCGCGAGATCCCATGCGTGTCGCTGGCCATGGCCATGGGCGTCAGCGGCGCCGGGGATGACGCCGAACTCCTTGTGGTCAACACCAGATTCGGCCTGGTTGCCATGACGGTCAGCGAGCTGATCGACAGACGTCGGGTGGCGGTCAAGAACCTGGGCCCCATCCTCGAGGGGGGCGGTCAGGTGACGGGTGCTGCCCTTCTGGGAGGGGGCCAGGTCCTGGTGGTGCTCGACCCCAACTTCCTCGGCTATCTGGCCCGTCGCCAGCCAGGGGCGACCGCCCGTCGACCACGGATCCTGGTGGTTGACGACTCGGCCGGCGTCCGCCAGCTCCTTTCGGCGACGCTCAACGGCGCTGGATTCGAGGTCGAGGTGGCGGCCAACGCCCGGGAGGCGATGCTGGCCATGAGCCAGGACGCCTTCGAGGCCATGGTGATCGACTTCTCGATGCCGAGGTCGAATGGTGTCGAGCTGGTCCGGGCTATGCGCGGTGCGGACATCGACGTCCCCATCGTGATGGTCTCAGGTGTCGCCACGCAGGAGGAGAAGCAAGCCGCCTGGGATGCCGGGGTGGACGCCTATTTGGACAAGTTCGACCTGCGCCAGGGTGTCCTCACCTCCACCCTGCGCCGGATGATCGGGATCGAAGAGGGAGTCGACGCCGGGTGAGTGTGCCCAGGCTCTCATTCCGTTACCTTTCTGACACGAGCGAGAGAAACCAGAATTGCCCGAGCTGCCCGATTCTCTGAACTGGTTGTTCCTCGCACTCGCTGTGGTGGGTGTGATCGGGGTGATCTGGGCGCTGGCCATCACCAGGGCCGGGCGCCGACGGGAGCGTGAGGTGATGCGTCTTTCCGTAGAGGCACACCGGATCAAGGACGAGTTCGTGGCAATGGTGAGCCATGAGCTGCGCACCCCCCTCACCTCGATCGCCGGGTTCGCCGACACCCTGGTCGAATCGTGGAGGGACCTGCCACCTGATGAGGTCGACGAGTTCTTGGGGATAATCAGCAGGCAATCGGTGTACCTCGGTGATCTGGTCGAAGACGTGCTCGTCATTCCACGTCTCGAGGCCGACCGGCTGAGATTCCATCCAGAGCTGTTCGACCTCGGCGATCTGCTCGCGGACGTATCCCGGATGGTGTTCCCATCCGGCGGGAAGAAGAGCGCGGTCGTCACCTTGCCCGACGGGGTCCGCGTCCGGGCCGATCGGCGAAGGGTCCAGCAGGTGATTCGAAACCTGATGGAGAACGCTCGCAAGTACGGAGGCGACCAGATCATGGTCGAGGGCTTCGTCCTCGGTGATCAGTATCTCCTGGTCATCTCCGACAACGGCCCTGGTGTGCCGGATGAGGAGACCCAGCGTGTCTTCGACAACTTCGAGCAGCTCTCCAAAGGTGACACCCGTGAGGCCACCGGGATCGGGCTCGGTCTCCCGATTGCGCGTCGTCTGGCCCGCGCGATGGGAGGCGAGGTGTGGTACGAGCGACGTTTTCCCACCGGCGCCCGCTTCTGTTTCTCGTTGCCGCTGCGTCGCAGGGCGGTTGTGGGCGAAGACGATCTGCCCGATCTGCCCGACGCAGACGCCACCGCCGAGGTCGAGGTGGGGGACCACACGGTCGCAGCCGGCTGATCACACACGTGTGATTCACGGGCCTACCATCAGGCCCGGATGCAAGCAGAGTGGTTCATCGACGACGTACCGGCTGAGTCACCACTTTTCGCCGACCTGAATCCTTCACAACGTGAGGCTGTTGCTGCCACGGAGGGCCCGGTCCTGGTCGTGGCCGGAGCCGGATCAGGCAAGACGAGGGTCCTGACCTACCGGATAGCCCATCTGATCCGCGATCTCAGGGTCGCGCCCGACTCGATCCTGGCCATCACCTTCACCAACAAGGCGGCTGACGAGATGAAGGCCAGGGTCGGGGCTCTCGTCGGAGGGGCGGTGAGGTCGATGTGGGTGTCGACCTTTCACTCGGCTTGTGTCCGGATCTTGCGCCGGGAGGCATCACGTCTCGGCTACAAGTCGGGGTTCTCTATCTACGACGAGGCCGACTCGCTTCGGCTCATCAACCTGGTTCTAAAGGACCTCGACCTCGATTCCAAGCGATTCCCGCCCAAGGCGATGAAGGCGGTCATCTCGAAGGCCAAGAACGAGCTGGTCGACTACGAGTCGTTCGCTGACCAGGGTGACGGCTTCTTCCATGAGCAGGTGGCCGACGTCTATCGCCTCTACCAGCAGCGTCTCCTAGGGGCTTCGGCGATGGACTTCGACGACCTGCTCATGGTGACGGTCGAGCTCTTCGGCGCCTTCCCCGATGTGCTCACCACTTATCAGGAGCGCTTCCGTTATGTACTGGTCGACGAGTATCAGGACACCAATCGGGCGCAGTACGTCCTGGTCAAGCAACTCACCGACGCCCATCGAAATTTGTGCGTGGTCGGGGACTCGGACCAGTCCATCTACCGCTTCCGGGGCGCCGACATCCGCAACATCCGGGATTTCGAGGTCGACTATCCCGATGCCCGCATCATCATCCTCGACCAGAACTACCGGTCCACCGAGACCATCCTCGACGCGGCCAACTCGGTCATATCCAACAACACAAAGCGGACACCGAAGAACCTCTGGTCTGATCGGGGCCGCGGTGTGCCCATCATGCGATTCGAGGCGGAGGACGAGCACGACGAGGCCGGTTACGTCGCAGATGAGGTGGAGCGGTTGCAGGGGGAGGGCTTCAACCTCTCCGATGTCGCTGTGTTCTATCGCACCAATGCCATGTCCCGCGTCATCGAAGACGTCTTGGTCAGACGGGGTGTGCCCTACACGGTCGTCGGATCGGTCAAGTTCTACGACCGCAAGGAGATCAAGGACGCCATGGCCTATCTCCGGGCCGTGGTGAACCCCGAAGACGAGGTCTCGCTGAAGCGGATCATCAACGAGCCGCGCCGGGGCATCGGCGACACCACGATCGCGCACGTTGATCGCTTCAGCCAGGCCCGGAAGATCAGTTTCGCCGAGGGCCTGCGTCTCGCCAGGGAGATCCCCCAGCTGAACGCACGCGCACAGACCGCCATCGGCGAGTTCGTCGCCATCATGGACCGGCTCCGCGAGGTCACCGAGGACGAGGGGGTCGAAGCGGGGGTCTCCGCCGTCCTGACCGTTACCGGGATGCTGGCTGCCCTCGAGGCGGAACAGACCATCGAGGCGATGGGAAGGGTCGAGAACCTGCGTGAGCTGGTGGGTGTCGGCGCCGAGTTCGAGTCTTCCAATGAGGGAGCGGTCATCGGCGACGAGGAGTTCGACTCGCTCGACAACCTTCGCCGCCTGGAGGTCTTCTTGGAGACGACAGCACTCGTCGCCGATATAGACGAGTGGGAGGAGGGAGCGGGGGCGGTGACCCTCATGACCCTTCACACCGCCAAAGGCCTCGAGTTCCCCGCCGTCTTCATCGTGGGGATGGAGGACGGCGTCTTTCCGCACATGCGATCGCTTGGCGACCCTGGTGAGCTAGAAGAGGAGCGCAGGCTCGCCTACGTGGGAGTCACCCGGGCCCAGGACCGCCTCTATCTGACTTCGGCGTGGAGCCGGATGCTCTTCGGCGGCTCCAACTACAACCCGCCTTCCCGGTTCCTCACCGAGATCCCGGACGGGCTCATGGAGAAGGCCGGCAAGCGGGTCCGCAGGACAGCCTCGGAGCGGGCCGCCTCAACCGGGCCTCGCTCGACGATCAGCGCCGGTCAGATCAGCCCTGGTGACAGGGTGCGGCACGACAAGTGGGGCCTGGGCACCGTTCGAGAGGTTGTCGGGGCCGGTGAGATGGCCGAGGCAGAGATCATGTTCGATACGCAGGGCAAGAAGAGACTTCTCCTTGCCTGGGCTCCGCTGGAGCCTGCGTGAGCAAGTTCGTCGGCACTATCGACGAAGCGCCACGGGGTGGGGCATACGTTCGAATCCCGCCCGACGTCATCGAGGATCTGGGCGGTGGCGGCAGGATCAAGGTCAAGGCCACCTTCGACGGCATCCCGTATCGGGGGAGCATCGTTCGGATGGGTGGCGAATCGATCCTCGGTTTGCTGAAGGACATCAGGGAAGGGTTGGGCAAAGGCCCGGGCGATGAGATCGAAGTCAACGTCGAGCCAGATCTCGACGAGAGAGTCGTGGAGATACCGCCCGAGCTCGAGCAGCTGCTGGATGAGAGCCCTGAGGCCCGCAGGGCGTTCGATGCCCTGAGCTACAGCCACCGGCGGGAGCACGTCACGCATGTGGCGGAGGCCAAGAAACCCGAGACCCGACAGCGTCGGGCCACCAAGACGATCGAGACGCTGCTGGGCTGACCCAGGAACCCCTCGAACTCGGGGCGCTAGACGTCGCTCAGCGACGCCTGCAACCCTGGGTTCGCAGAAACGGCTACTGGGTATCGGAGGCGACCCGCCCCACTGTCCCTACCTGGGCCATTTCCTTGCCGGCCTTGATCCTGGCTGCCCGGTCCAGCTCGCGCTCGATGAGTGTGTCGTGGAGGGCCGCCATCTGCTCCTCGCTCAACGCCGGCAGGTCATAGGCAGCACGGACGAATTCGGCCGTGTCGGCCCGATAGTCATGCCCGAACGACTTGAACTCGCCCGGGATTGTGACCATCGCATTCATCGCATCTGTGATCACCTGGGTGAAGGTGATGACCGGCGTCCATTTCATGGTCTCTGGCACGCCCCGTCCCCTGTGCCCGTCGAGCCAGGGCGGGCGCTTCACCGCCAGCCGCAGCGAGATTTGTGAAATCGGGTCGTTGTCGTGGTCGACGACGATCGCCCGCAGGGAAGCCTTCTCGTCGGCGGTCAGAGCCTGGTATTGCTCGAAGTGGTCGAACGCGTCCACTGTTCCCTCGGGAGTGAGCGGGTTGCGACCCTCCCTCATCCCGGTCTTCGACCAACGTGCGAGACCGGGCAGCCCGAACCACAGGGCACGATGGATCCCGTAGTGGTCGAAACCGGCGATGCCCTGGTGCATCACGACGTCCGAGCTCGACCAGGCGCCGAGACTCTCGCCAAAGACCAGCACTTTCGGCCTTTTCTCCTCGGGCACGGCAAGAAGCCGTTGCTTCACGCCCCACAACAGCTGTCTGAACTGAGCCCGGCCCAACGACACACCCTGGAGCTCGAGGAAGGACGGGGCTTTCCCGTACTGGATGCAGGCGGTGGCGATGTCGCCACGTGTCAGGATCTCGGCTGATTCGATCATGGTGTGGTCTACCCAGCCCGTCCCCGTCGGGGAGACGAGGAGCAAATGGCTGCGATCGAAGGCCCCGAGCCGCTCCATCTCATCGAGAGCCAGCTCGGACCTCCCGGTGGCGTAGATCGGCTCCAGCTCGACGCCCACATATGCCCGGATCGGGTGGGCGATGGCGGAGACACCGAGTGTCTTTTCGATCACCTCAGGGGTGACCACTTCGGAGACATAGCGACGACCCTGGAGACCCAGATGGGCGTAGGGGGAGATGCTGTTGGGACCGCCCGAGACGTGCCCGTTGCTGGGTGGGGAAGAGAACGCCGGCTCGATCCTGGAATTGGCTCGGGATAGACGCCCCACAAGGCCGCGATAGAGGACTACCGCCCCGGCGCCCCACAGCGCCAGGTTCATCGCCCTCCCGATCACGTTGTGCCCTGCACCACCGCCCATGTAGCTCACCATCGAGCTCCTCGAGCTGGCGAACCCACGCGCCACTGCGCGACCACCGTTGGCTACGGCGACGGCTATGCCGACGGAGGCGAAGATGTTGGCCGGCTTGTCCTCTGCGGTCCATCTGGCCACAAGACCCTGCCCGGTCTCCATCTCCTTCGACCATCGTGTCATGGCATACCCGAACCCTCCCAGACCGGTGACGATGGGCACGATTGGGCTGTCGATCTTCTGGCTCACGTCGGTGGCGGCTTCATAGATGATTCCGCCGATGGCGCCGGCCTCGGCCAGCCTTCCTGCGCTACGCAGCGAAGCTTTGGCGGTCGACTCCGAGTCGTGTTCCGCCATGCGGCTCAGGGCGGCTCCTCCGACCGCGATCACGGCGCGGGCCCCGATGCGCCATGCCAGCGGGGAGGATGCCGGTGCGACCTTCCTCGCCATCAGGTCGATCCCGTTGCCGATGGCTCGCGCCGACAACACGGCTAGCCCTCCGGCGACACCCTGATGCAGCGACGACCTGGGCATCAGAGAGGGACCGAACGAGTCGATAGCGGCCACGGTCTGGAGGGGGGCGGCCGGGCCGCTGGTTATCGGGTTGATCCTGTTGGCGACCTTGAGGAGCACGTCCAGGAGGTTGATTTCGGGAGCCATCGTTACAAGGTATACGGCTCGCCGGCTGCCGGGTCGTCGATTGATATGGCTTCGGCGATAGCCCCTCCACAGATTCGCATCCAGGTCGCCTTGCCCGTGTCAGCCAGGAAGGCATCGTGTATCGGTTTTGCCCTCGCTGGGGCCACCGTGTTGGCGAAATCGATGGTGGTTGCCGCGCTGGCCCACGGGGCGACCAGGGGGAGGGCCAGCAGATCGATCGCGGATGGAGTCACGTCGTAGGAGTCACCCGGGTGAAATAGAGAAGGCCCTCCCCCCTCTCTGAACAGGTACCCGACGTTGCCCACCCGCGGGATCCGGGGATGCAACAGCGCGTGCTCGCCGCCGAGAACCTCGACCGAGACCTCACCCAGATCGATGGCCTCCCCGACCTGGGCGGTCTCCGGTGAGAGATCCGAGACCATGCCCGCCACCGCTGCCTCGGCGATCAGCTTGGCCTGCTGGTTCGCAGCGACCAGGGCCGGCAGGTTCTCCACATCGGCATGGTCAGGATGCTGATGCGTGATCAGGATGGCGTCGAGGCCCGTCAACTCCTGCCAGGTGGTAGTGAAGACCCCGGGGTCGACCAGGACTCTGGTCGAGGCAGTTTCGATGAGGAGACAAGCGTGGCCGTAGCGGGTGACGATCATGACGGGAGTATGTCATCCCGAGCGCGCCAGACGGCTCTCGCCGGGCAGTCGGGCGACGCCGCCGATGAGCACACCGATGATGGGAAGGCTGAGCACCAGGCCGTTGAGGCCGTCGTCATCTGCAATCCCGATGGCGGCCAGGAGACCGAGGCCGGCGCAGATGGCGATGACGGCCAGGAGCGGTCGCCACCATGGTGGGGCGGGGCGAAGATCCTCGACGGGGCTCTCGAACCGGCCGAACAAGGCCACGAGGCCGACTGTGACTGCTCCGAGCACCAAGAACCAGAGAGGCCGGGTCAGCCACCAGGCCGCGGTGAGCGGCGTGATGCCGAGCCCGAACCCTCCCGCGAGCAGGGACAGCCCGATCACGATCACCATCGCAGTCAGATGCCATAGGTAGATCGTCATGATCCGGGTGCTGACGCCGACCACGAAGGTCCAAACCCCGCGTCTCATCGCCAGACGCCGCAGCGGGCCCTCCAAGGCGAGGACGACGCCGGCCTGGAACATGCCGAGGAAGGCCAAAGTGACCCGAGGCGGATAGGAGTTGGTGATTTCGGTGGTGTCGAGCCCGACCATCGCCACCGGGTACGGGCCCAGGCCCACCAGCAAGAGCGTGCCCAGCAGTCCGACTGCGGCCATGAGCAGCCTCTTCCATAACGGGTTCAGCGTCCCATCGAGCCAGGCATATCCGAGCTGGTGCACCGTCCCCCAAACGAAGATGTAATTGAGGAACCCGACCGGTACCCAGCCGACACCGATCGACAGCCAATCACACAAGGCGGCCAGGGCCACGCCCGAGACGATCGTCCACCATCCCCACCGCTCCCAGATCCAGAGCGCAACTGGAGCAAGGGTGACGATCACCACGTAGGCAGCGAGGAACCAGGTGGGGACCAGGGCAACCTGTGAGGCGAGCTGCAGCATCTCCCAGTCGAGGCCGAGCCTCAGCCCTAGCCAGCCGCCGAAGGTCCAGATCAGAAGCAGCGGCACGACGGGGAGGATGAGGCGGCGCAGGCGAGCCCTCAGCCAACCGCCGAAGCCCTCGCCACGGCGTCGCGCCGATCTCCAGGAGAGGCCGTTGGCGTAGCCGCCGACGAGGAAGAAGACAGGCATGACCTGGAAGATCCACGTCAAGGGGTGTGTCCAATCGGCGAGCTCGAGGAGATGCCCCGCCGTGAGCTCGCCTGACTCGATCGTCACCGCAGCCATCAGCCAGTGACCGAACACGACGACCAGGATCGAGGCCACCCGGAGAAGATCGACGACCCGGTTCCGGTCCGGCGGGGTCGAATCGGCGGCACGACGGACCGAGGCGACGAAACCCATGGCGGTCATTCTCGCTCTAGCGTCGCGAGGATTCCCGCAACCCAGGGTTGCAGGCGTCGCTGAACGACGTCTAGCGCCCTCAGTTCGGAGTAAGTAATGGAAGGTCGAACTTTGCCACGGGGTGCGCGCTCCCTGCTGATTGTCGGAGGGGCCTACATCGCTGCCCAGATGCTGGCCGACATCGCCAGCCTCAGGATCATCGAAGTCGGCGGGTACGCAGTCGACGCGGGCACCCTCATCTACCCGTTCACATTCACGTTGCGTGACCTGGTCCACAAGATCGCCGGAAAGGATGCCGCCCGGACCCTTATCTTCCTGGCTGCCGGCATCAACGTCTTCATGGCCGTCTTCTTCTGGCTGGTCGCACGTCTGCCTGCCGACCCATCCACCGGGCCGCAGATCACATTCGGGGAGGTCCTGGCCCCGGTGTGGGGGATCGTGGTGGCCTCGATCGTGGCCGAGGTCGTGTCAGAGCTGATCGACACCGAGGCCTATCAGCGATGGACGCGGCGGCATGGTGACGAGAAGCAATGGGGGAGGGTCCTGGTCAGCAATGCCATCGCCATCCCGGTCGACTCGATTGTCTTTGTGGGTCTGGCCACCTTGTTCGGTGTCTTCCCGGCCGAGGTGGCGTGGTCGATCTTCGGGGTGAATGTGGTGTTCAAGGCCCTTGTGACAGTGATCTCGATTCCCTGGATCTATTGGGTCAAGCCCGAGCCACTGGCGGCGACTTCCACTCAAAATGCCCGTTAATGTTGGCGGTCGGGCAGGGGGTCCCCTGTCCATTGGAGCAACTGGAGGAAATTCAGCGTGAAACGCAATCTGCGGTATCTCGCCCTGTTCGCTGTATTGGCACTGGTCCTCGCGGCCTGTGGCGACGGCGATGCCGGCGATACCACCACTACTGCCGGCGAGGCAACGACCACCGCCGGCGAGGAGCCTACGACTACTGCAGCCGGGGCGACAACGACCAGCGCCGCTGGGGCGACATCTACCAGCGCCGCAGCTGCCCCGGACGGCACCGGCCGCACCGTGGGCATGGCCTTCGACGTCGGCGGACGCGGTGACCTGTCGTTCAACGACCTGGCAGCCGCCGCTTGGGACAACGCCATCGCCGAATATGGGATCACCGGGGAGGAGCTCGCTCCCGATGCCGGTGGCGAGAATCGTGAGGAGAACCTCAGGCTGCTCGCGGAGGCGGGCCAGGAGCTCATCATCGCCAACGGCTTCGCCTTCGCCCAGAACGTCTGGCGAGTCGGCACCGAGTTCCCGGACACGATGTTCGCCATCACCGACGACTGCCCGCAGGACGACACCTTCACCGTGGTGGAGATGCCCAACGTTCGTTGCATGTTGTTCTCGGAGGAGCAGGGCTCGTTCCTGATGGGTGTCGCCGCGGCTCTGAAGAGCACGACCGGGACCGTTGGCTTCATCGGCGGTGTCGAGACTCCCCTCATCCTCAAGTTCCAGGCGGGATTCGAGGCGGGCGTTGCGGCTGCCAATCCGGACATCACCATCTTGCCTGCGGTGTACCTGACCCAGGTGCCCGACTTCACCGGTTTCAACGACCCGGTGAAGGGCAAGGAGGCAGCCCTCGCCCTGTATGGACAGGGTGCGGACGTGATCTTCCACGCTGCCGGTGGCTCTGGTCTCGGCCTGTTCGAGGCCGCGGCGGAGCAGTCCACCGACGACAGCTTCCTGTGGGCCATCGGCGTCGACTCGGACCAGTACGAGGCCGTGGGCGACCCTGCTCTCCAGGAGCACATCCTGACCTCGATGCTGAAGCGGGTCGACGTGGCGGTGGACAAAGCGATCGTCGACTTCCTCAACGATGAGTTCACTCCCGGCGAGACCCGTCTCGGGCTGGCCGAGGGCGGAATCGACTACTCCACCAGTGGCGGATTCATCGATGACATCGTCGGCGATCTGGATGGGTATGCCGAGCAGATCATCTCCGGGGAGATCGAAGTACCAACGGAGCCGGGCGCCTGACCTAAGGCACGCCTGCTAACTTTGCGCCGGGCCCC
>JALDXM010000008.1:0-14396 GCA_032155085.1 Actinomycetota bacterium
CCGGGAGTCGAATAGTAACGACACCCCTGAGTTAGTCAAGTCAATCAGATGAGCCGTACAAACCGTCGCTTGCCCACCTGCAGGACCCGCCCCTCGAGCTGATCCTTACCCAGTTCCTGGGCCTGAATCACCTCCCCGTCGAGCTTCACCGCTCCCTGGGTGAGGAGTCTTCTCGCCTCCGAGCCGGAAAGCCCTAGGGCATCCCGAATCAAGGCAGGAATTGGAACCGGGTCCTCTTCCGACAAATCAAACGACTCGATGTCGTCGGGAATTCCCCCCAGTTTGAAGACATGGTCGAAGGCGTTCTCCGCCTCTCCGGCCGCCTCTTCACCCCAATAGAGGGCGGTAACGGCACGGGCCAGACGACGCTTGGTCTCCCCCGGGTGCAGCTCACCGGAGGCGAGACCGGCTTCGATCTCCGACGCCTCCTCCGGATCGACATCGGCGGCGAGGCGAAACCACTCGACCATGACGGTGTCGGGGATGCTCATGGTCTTGCCGAACATCTCCTCGGGTGCGTCCTCGACCCCGATGTAGTTGCCGATCGATTGCGACATCTTCTTGACCCCGTCGGTCCCGACCAGGAGGGGCATGGTCATCGCCACCTGGGCCTCCATCCCGTATCGCTCCTGAACCACCCTGCCCATCATCAGATTCCACAGTTGGTCGGAGCCGCCCAGCTCGATGTCGGCTTCGACTGCCACCGAGTCGTACCCTTGGAGCAACGGATAGAGGAACTCCATGACCGAGATCGGGCTCCCCTCTTCGTACCGCTTGGAGAAGTCCGAGCGCTCCAGCATCTGAGCCACGGTGGCGGCCGAGGTGAGCTCGAGCAGCCCGGCCATGTCCAGCGATCCCAGCCACTCCGAATTTCGGCGAATCTCCAGGTTCTCGTCGAGCAACACGCGACGGAACTGACCGAGCACGTTCTCGGCATATCCGTTCACCTCTTCCGCGGTGAGTCGCCGACGGGTCTCCGATCGATCCGACGGGTCACCAACCTGCCCGGTGAAATCGCCCACGATGAGGACGGCGGTGTGACCCATCTCCTGAAAATGCCGCAGCTTGCGCAGGACCACGGCCCACCCCAGTGTCACCGATGGCGCAGTGGGATCGAGCCCCAGCTTCACCCGGAGCGGCCGGCCCAACTCGAGCTTGCGGGCGAGCTCGTCGGGCGGCACCACCTGATCGGTGTGGCGGAGCAGGGTGGAGAGCTGGTCGGCCATCAACGGGACGAGGGTAAACGAGAGGTCTCAGGTCCCCTGGCCGGGCGGCCCGCGGCAGTGACCTCGACGAACCTCCACGGAAGATCGACGGCCCTGCTGATCCCGACCCTGGGCGTCGCCATGACGAGCTCCGGTGAAGCGCCTGCCTCGATCCGGACCGGTGAGGTTCCATCCAGGAGGTAGGTGCCATCGTGCGACGCATCGACCCCCAGGGCCTGTGTCAACTTCCCGGGTCCCGTGGCCAGGTCGTCGTCACGCCCTCTCCGCCGACGGGCGATCCCGATGCCGTCGACTATCTCGCCGCTCCGGAAGAGGATCCCCCAGCCGACGCCTTCGGGCCCCGCAGCCACATTGGCGCACCAGTGGATGCCATACGATCGGTACACGTACAACGTGCCGGGTCGTTCGAACATGGACCCGTTCCGCCCGGTCCTTCCTCGAAAGGCATGCGAGGCAGGGTCGTCGGAGCCCTTGTAGGCCTCCACTTCGGTGACCCGCGCCTTGACAGTGCGCCCTCCGATCTCGGAGACCAGCACGGATCCGAGCAGGTGGGGCGCAGCCTCCTCGGGGCTGCCCGAGAGAAGCTCGGACAGACTCAACTCAGGCACCTCGAAGACGTGCGCCGAGCCCCTCGCCGGCGGCGATCATCGCCAGGCGCACCGGCTGGACCTCTTCATTGGTGAGTGTCTGCTCGGGAGATCGAAGGCGATAGTTGATGGCCACGGCCCGTTCGCTTTCGGCGACGCCTCGTCCACGGAAGACATCGAACACACGGGCTGACTCGACCATGCCCGAGCCCGCCTCGACCGTAACCCTGACAAGGTCACCCACCGGGACATCGAGCGGCAGGAGGAAGGAGAGATCGAAATCGATATTGGGAAATGGCGACGGGGACTCGCCGATCACCGAAGCTACCGGGGCCAGCAAGGGCGCGAGGTCGAGCTCGGCCACGGCCACGCGGCCCGGAAGATCGAAGCTGCTTGCCACCCGGGGGCTCAGCTCCCCGGCATTCCCGATCGGCTCTCCGTTCAGGGTGACCGCCGCCGAACGCGATGGGTGAAGACCCGGCACCGGCTCCGACGTGATCCTGTGGTCATCGTGCCCCAAGGCGGTCATCACAAGGCGGACCAAAGCCAGTGCGACATCGGCATCGGCTTGATGGCCGGCTTTCCCAAGGACAGATGGGCCCACCGCTCCCACCAGGACGACCGCGATGCGGTCCGTCTGAAGGGGCAGCCGCGGATCGTTGCGATCGGGCTCCGCCAGAAAGACCCGGCCCGTCTCGAACAACGACACGGAACGGGCGCCGTAGGCCACGTTGTGCCTCGCCGCCGCCAGCAGGCCGGGCAGAAGGCTGGGGCGAAGGACCGACTCCTCGTCCCGGAGGGGGTTGATCACCCGGAGCAGACGGGCGGGATCGTCGTGGCCGAAGGCAGTCAAGCCTTCTTCGGTCACGAACGGGATGGTCACCGCTTGGGTCACCCCGGCTCCGACCAAAGTCGACAACAACTTGCGCAGCCTCCGCTGCTCGGGCGTGAGCCCTCCGGCCGGACCGGTTGGGAGACTGGCGCCGAACTTCTCGTACCCATGGATACGGGCCACCTCCTCGACCAGATCGGCAGGCCGGAAGACATCGGGGCGAAATGTCGGGACGCTCACGATGATCGGCTCGGAGCCTTCGACCGCCATCCCGAGCCTGGTGAGGATCCCGATCACCTCGGTTTCATCGATCCCGGGTCCCAGCAGCTGTTCCACGTCCCGCGATCGCAATTCGACACGTACCGGCTCGATGGGGTGGGCGACCTCGTCCACCAACCCCTCCAGGATCTCGCCACCGGCCAATTCGATCACCATCGCCGCAGCCCTGGCGTTTGCCTCATTGGTCAGGTTCGGGTCGACACCCCGCTCGAATCTGGTCGACGCCTCGGACCTGAGCCCGTGGCGCCGGGACATGTACATGATGGTCGGCGGGTCCCAGGACGCCGCCTCCATCAGGACGCTGGTCGTGGAATCAGAGACCTCGGATCGGGCCCCGCCCATCGTGCCCGACATCGACGTCGGCCCGTCCCCGTCGTAGATGATCAGATCCTCGGGCCCCAGTGCCCTCTCCTCGCCGTCCAAGGTGACCAGGGTCTCACCATCGGAAGCGCGTTTGACCACCAGGCGATCGTCAACGATCGCATCGGCGTCGAATGCGTGCAGCGGGTGGCCCAGTTCGAGCATGACGTAGTTGGTCACATCGACCACGTTGGAGATCGCCCGGACTCCCGCCTTGCGCAGACGATGCCGAACCCACAACGGCGACTTCCCGACAGTGACGCCTCTTATCTCCCGAGCGGTGAACCGACGGCACCCGACCGGGTCGCCGATCTCGACCTTCACGTGCGCCGATCCGGCGACTGTGTGGAGCGGCCGGGGAGGCACCCGGAACCCGGTGTCGAATCTCGCCGCCAGATCCCTTGCGAGCCCGACAAGCGACATTGCGTCAGGTCGATTCGGGGTGATCGCCAGCTCGAAGACCACGTCGGGAAGCTCGACTAGCTCCTCGAAGCCGACCCCCAGCTCCGGCTCACCGTCCAGGACGAGGATGCCGCTGTGATCCTCTCCCAGCCCCAGCTCGCTCTCCGAGCAGATCATCCCGTTCGACTCCACGCCCCGGATCGTCCTCTGGCCTATCTCGAAGTCGCCCGGGAGGATGGCGCCCGGCCGTGCCACTGCCACGTAGGCGCCCTCTGCGAAGTTCCAGGCGCCGCAGATGATCTGCTGGGGCCCCGCCCCGAGCTCGACCTGGCAGATCCGTACTTTGTCGGCATCGGGATGCGGAGATATCTCCTCGACCCGGCCCACCACGACGTCGCTCCAGCCCGGCTCCAAGACCTCGTATCCCTCGATCTCGTGGCCGAGCATGTCCAGGATCAGGGCGAGCTCGGCCGGATCCTCGGTGGGCAGGTCGATGAACTCCTGCAGCCAGCGAAGAGAGACCTTCATCGGAATTGGCCCAGGAAGCGCAGGTCGTTGTCGATGAAGTGGCGGATGTCGTTGATGCCGTGACGGACCATGGCCATTCGCTCGACGCCCATGCCGAAGGCGAACCCGGAAAGCTGCTTCGGGTCGTAGCCCACGGCTTCGAGCACAGCCGGGTCCACCATCCCGCAGCCCAACATCTCCAGCCAGCCTGCGCCGCCACAGACGCGGCACCCGGGCTCACCGCCGTCGCAGTTGAAACAGGAAACATCCAACTCGGCGCTGGGCTCGGTGAACGGGAAGAAATGCGGCCGGAAGCGAACCTCGGTCTTCGGCCCAAAGAACTCCCGGGAGAAATGAGCCAGCGTCCCCTTCAGATCGGAGAGTGTGATGGACTCGTCGACCGCAAGACCCTCGACCTGATGGAAGACGGGGAGGTGGGTGGCGTCGGTGGTCTCCTTGCGGTAGACCTTGCCTGGGACCACCACGTAGACCGGTGGCTCATTCGTCTCCATCCAGCGCACCTGAACCGGTGACGTCTGGGTGCGCAAGAGCACCTCGTCCTCCGGGGCGCCGTAATCGAGGTACACCGTGTCGGACTCGAGCCGGCTGGGATGGGTGGGCGGAGTGTTGAGGGCGTCGAAGTTGTACCAAGCGAGCTCCGCCTCGGGGCCGTCGGCCACTCGGTAACCGAGCCCTACGAAGATGTCGACGATCTCGTCGACGGTCTGCTGAAGCAGGTGCAAAGTCGCCGACGGCAGCCGGTACGACTCGAGAGTGACGTCGATCCGGTCCGCCTCCAGCAGAAGGGCCTCCCCCTCGACCTCCAGCGCGGCTCTCCGCTTGGCCAACAGGCTCTGGATCTGCTCCGTCACCTCATTCAACCGTGCGCCGACCATCGGCCGCTCTCGGGCATCGAGACCCCCCATCGAGCGCCTCACATCGCCGAGTGTGGAGGATTTGCCAAGGAGGCTGCTCTCGACGCGATCCAGCTCATCCATAGTGGTCGCGCCGCCGATCGCGGCCGGTGCTTCGGCCAATACCTCGTCGAGCGCTTTCAGAGAATCCATGTCGGCGGCAGGTTAGGAGGCTCGCTAGCGCTCGCCGTACTCAGTATTTGGCATCTGGTGCTTGGACAACTCGTAGGTCAGGATTGCCGCGGCGACCCCGGCATTGAGGCTCTCTGTTCCGCCCGGCATCGGGATCGTGACCTTCACCGAGGCAGCTCCGATCACCTCCGTAGGGAGCCCGGTGGCTTCCGCCCCGACCAGCAGGGCATAACGTCCCGCGTCGAGAAGTGCGGGGTCGCGGCCGCCAGAGACCACTGTGGCGGAGGTGATGAGGCCCCATCCCTCCAGGTCGGGCAGTGAGATCACAGGGACGACGGTGAGCCGAAAGTGGCCGCCGGCGCCGGACCGGAGCACCTTCGGGGACCAGGGATCAGCCGTACCGGCGGCATGCCCGAAGTCCCAACCGAAGGCGGCAGCAGTCCGGATCATGGTGCCGACATTCCCGGGGTCGCCCACCCCCCACGACACGATCATCCCCGCACCGTCCGGCGTCGAGGACGATGGCACCTGGATCACCGCCATCGGGCCTCTAGGGGTCTCTGTGCCCGCGATCCGGCGCAGGGCTGGTTGGTCGACGAGATGGAGATCGATGTCGTAGTCGCCGGCTATGGCTGCGGTATCAGGATCGTCGGCGAGCGCGAAAAGCCTCGTCGGTATCACCCCTGCTTGCAGCGACTCGGTCAGGAGATGGGGGCCTTCGAGCAGGGTCAGGCCGGATTCGCGGCGCTCACGGGCCCGGTGGAGGCTCGCCGCCTCCACCACCAGGTTGTTGCGATGGCCCAGGATCCGACTGGCCGGTGGCGCCATCGACGGAGGGCTAGGACTTGCGGGAGGCCTCGACGAGCTGAGTGAAGGCGCCGGGGTCGTTCACGGCCAGCTCGGCCAGCATCTTGCGGTCGACCTCGATCTCGGCGGCCTTGAGCCCAGCGATGAGCTGTGAGTAGGTCGTGCCGTTCTGACGGGCCGCAGCGTTGATGCGAGCGATCCACAGCCGCCGGAACTCGCCCTTCCGGGCTCGTCTGTCCCGGTATGCGTCCTGCATGGCGTGCATGACCTGCTCGTTTGCGGTCCTGTAACGCCGGCTTCGTGCGCCCTTGTAGCCCTTGGCCCGGTCGAGGACCTTCTTGTGCGATTTCTTGGCGTGTACCGCCCTCTTCACACGTGCCATCAGTAGACCTCCTGAATCCTCAACGACCGAGCAGCTTGTTGGCGACCTTGGCGTCACCCGGGGCGAGCTGGACTTCGCCGGTGCGGCGGCGGTAGGTCGACTTCCCCTTGGCCAGACGGTAATGGCCGCGCCCGGACTGGCCCCGCATGTACTTGCCGGAGCCGGTCACCTTTATTCGCTTCTTGGCGCCGCTATGTGTCTTCATCTTCGGCACGGCTATCTCCTGTCGTTCTCGTTTACTAATCCTCGACGGGCTCGACCTCGGCGACCTCGGCGACCTCGGCATCCACCGGGGCCTTGGCCCTCCTGGTCGGGGCCAGAACCATCGTCATGCTCCGGCCTTCGAGCTTTGGCGTTTGCTCCGTGACAGCCACGTCCGTCAGATCCTCGGCGAGACGATCGAGCAGGTCCTTCCCGAAGGCGGGCCGTTCCTGTTCACGCCCGCGGAAGCGGATCGTGACCTTGACCTTGTCCCCCTCCTCGAGGAACTCCTGGGCCTTGCGACGTGTGATGTCGAAATCGTGCTCCCCGATTCGCACCTTCATCCTCAGCTCCTTGATGGTGGTTCGGGTTTGCTTCTTGCGTGCCTCGCGCGCCTTGACCGACTGCTCGTACTTGTACTTGCCGTAGTCCATCAGCCGGCAGACCGGCGGCTTGGCATTGGGCGCCACTTCGACCAGATCGAGGTCCAGTTGTTCGGCGAGCCACATGGCTTCGTTCAACTTCTTGACCCCTATCTGTGCCCCGTCGGGGGCGATGACCAGCACTTCCTTGGCCCTTATGGCGCCATTCACACGGAGCTCGTTGATGCTCATACCTCCTGTTGGTGATCGATTACCGGCAAACAAAAAGGCAACAGGCGAAACCTGCTGCCATGAACACCGCCCGCCCCTCGGTTGGGGATGGGTCTCCTGGTTCGGACCACGGCTCGCTCTGCCAACGTGTTGGGGGCGGCCGGGTGGGGAAGCAGCGCTTCCGCTCTTGCCATGATTTGTCCTGATGAGGATACCAGAGGGCCGGTCGTTATCCCCAGCCCCGTTCGATAGGCCCCGTCAACCCTCACTGAGCCCTCGCAACGAACGTGTCATGGCGATCGCCGCCTCCGCGGCCTCGTGTCCCTTGTTGGCCGGCCCGTCCCCGGCCCGTTCCATGGCATGGCTGAAATCGGTCACAGCGAGGATTGCGTTGGCCACCGGAACCCCGGTGTCCAAGGCGACCCGGCTGATGCCAGAGGTCGACTCCCTCACCACGATGTCGTAATGGTCGGTCTCCCCCTTGACCACAGTCCCGATGGCGACCACTGCGTCAGATCCGCCCTCAGCCAGGGCCTTGCAGGCGACGGGCAGCTCCAAGGCCCCGGGGACCCGAATCACGGTGACATCGGCCCCCAGCTCTTCGAGACGCGCCACCGCCGCATCCAGGAGACGATCCGTCACCGACCGGTTCCAGGTGGCGACGGCGATCCCGACACGCAGACCGGTGCCGTCGAGGTCACCCTCGATCACCCGGGTCACGCCCCCTGACCCAGGTCCATCTGGTGGCCGAGCCTGGTCGCCTTGGCCCGTAGATAGTCACGGTTCTCGTCGTTGGCGTCGATGAAGAGTGGCACCTGCTCGAGTATCGACAGGCCGTAGCCCTCGATACCGGCTCGCTTGGTCGGGTTGTTGGTCATGATCCGCATCGAGCGAACCCCGAGGTCGTAGAGGATCTGTGCCCCAACCCCATAGTCCCTGGCGTCGACAGGCAACCCGAGATTGACATTGGCGTCGACAGTGTCGAAGCCCTCATCCTGCAGCTTGTACGCGGCGAGCTTGTGGAGCAGTCCGATCCCCCTGCCTTCATGTCCCCGGATGTAGAGGACCACACCCCTGCCCTCGTCGGCGACCCTCGCCAGCGCCTGGTCGAGCTGGGCGCCGCAGTCGCAGCGCAGGCTGCCGAACACGTCGCCGGTGAGACACTCGGAGTGGACCCGGGTGAGCACGGATTCGCCATCACCCACATCGCCCATGACGAGGGCGATGTGCTGGCGGTCGTCTACGAGTGACCGGTAGCCGACCGCAGTGAAGGTGCCGTGCTCGGTGGGGATGCGCGCCTCGACCACCCGCTCGACGAGCTTCTCCTCCCGGCGGCGGAACGCAATCAGGTCGGCGATCGTCCCGATCAGCAGGCCGTGCTCATCGGCGAAAACCTCGAGTTCGGGAAGCCGGGCCACCGAGCCGTCGTCGTTCATCACCTCCGCGAGGACGCCGGCCGGGTAACGGCCCCCGAGCCGTGCCAGGTCGACTGCCGCCTCGGTGTGGCCGGCCCGCTTCAGGACCCCACCGGGCTCATAGCGGAGTGGGTACATGTGCCCGGGGCGAGCCAGATCATCGGGCCGGGTATCGGGATCTATCACTGCCTGGATCGTCTTCCATCTATCCGCGGCCGAGATACCGGTGGTAGTTCCCTCCCGCGCATCGATCGAGACGGTGAATGCGGTGCGCCGGACATCAGTGTTGCGAGCCACCATCATGGGAAGGTCGAGCTCGTCGAGCCTCTCGCCAACGACCGGCAGGCAGATGATGCCGCTGGTGTGTCGGAGCATGAAGCCGATCTGCTCGGTGGTTGCTGCCTCGGCCGCCACGATCAGATCGCCTTCGTTCTCACGATCCTGATCGTCGACCATGATCACCATCTCACCTCTCCCGATGGCGGCGATGACCTGTTCGATATTGGCAAAGCTCATGAGCCTGGGCTCAACAACTTCTCGACGTATTTAGCCAGTACATCTACCTCAAGGTTGACCTTCTCCCCCATCGTGCGCAAGCCCAGAGTCGTGACTTCGAGAGAGTGCGGGATTAGGGCGACCTCGATCTCCTTCCCATCGACTGCGGCCACCGTGAGGCTCACCCCATCGATGGTGACCGAGCCCTTTTCGACGAGATAGCGGGAGAGGTCTGCCGGCACGCGTATCCGCATCCGTTTCCCCTCACCCTCCTCCTCGATGACGAGGATCTCCCCGACTCCATCGACATGGCCTTGGACGATATGGCCGTCGAATCGGCCGTCGGCCGGCATCGGCCGTTCCAGGTTGACCGGATCCCCAGGTTGCAGCCCTCCAAGGGTGGAGCGATCCAGGGTTTCGGCCACCAGATCGAGCACGACCTGTCCAAACGGGGCATCGACCGCGGTGAGACAGACACCGTTGACCGAGATCGAGCCGCCCAATGGGATCGCGCTGAGAGGCCCGGTGTCGACGACCAGACGCATGCCGCCGTTCGATCTCTCAACCGAGAGAACCGATCCACGGTGCTCGACGATGCCGGTGAACACCTACGTGTTCTCCGGGAGAAAATCGATTCTGATATCAGGGCCAACCATTCGCACCTCAGTGATATTCACTGGCCTGGATTCTGCCATGGTCGCGAAATCTCCCTCTAACGGGGCAAGACCGCGGCCCCCACCGATCCGGGCGCCCATATAGACGACGCCCCTGCCGACCACACCGGACCGCCACCAGGATGCGGCGAGATTGGGCCCTCCTTCGAGAAGGATGTCGAGAAGCCCGCGATCGGCCAAGGCCCGGGCGGTCGCCTGCGGGTCGGGACGGCCGTCCTCACCATCCACGAACACCAGCTCTCCCGATGGGAGATCGATGGGCCGGGTCGCGATCACCAACGGCGACCTTTCCCAGATGCGGCCCTCGGCCGGCAATGGCTGCTTGCCGGCCACGATCACCGGAAGAGGCTGTGCCTCGGCGCCGCCCAAACGGGCCGTGAGCAGAGGGTCATCGGAGCGAAGGGTTCCCGCACCCACTACGACCGCGTCCGACGCGGAGCGGAGCAGATGGGCGTCCTGTCGGCTCTCCTCTGACGTGATCCACTGCGAGCTCCCGTCGGCCGCAGCCACCGAACCGTCCAGGGTGACGGCCAGCTTCAGCGTCACCAAAGGCAACCCAGTGCGCCGGTGCCGGAAGTAGGCCGGGTCGACCGCCTCGGCTTCCTCCTCGAGGAAACCAGTCTCCACCCCCACCCCGGCCTCCTCCAACCGGGCCACCCCCGATCCCGAGACCTTGGGGTCGGGATCGATGGCGCCTATCACCACGTTGGCCACACCTGCAACGATCACGGCCTCCGAACAAGGCGGAGTTCGGCCCTGATGGTTGCAGGGCTCCAGGGTGACGTAGAGAGTGGATCCTTTGGCGAGGTCGCCGGCCTGCTTTAGCGCCAGGACCTCGGCATGGGGCAGCCCCACCCCGTGATGTGCCCCTTCGCCCACCACCGCGCCGGAGCCATCGACGACGACAGCCCCTACTCGTGGGTTGGGATGGGTCCGATGGCCTGCGGCGAGCTCGATGGCCCGTCGCATGTGGCGGGCATCGCCCACTCAGCGGCCCGCCGTTAAGTGGCCCGGCCTATTGGAACGACAGACCACTAAGTCGTGCGTCGATCGATGCGGTAGGTCGAGCCCTGCTGCTTCTTGGCGAATTCCTTCATTTCCACCGCTATCGCCGACGCTTCCCACTGTGTGTTGATCTCGCGCACGTCGGTGGACGCTACACCCAGCGAGAGGGACACCACCGGGAAGGCAAACCGCTCACCCCTCCGGTCGATGACCTCGATGTAGCCGCGAAGGGCGTCAGCAGTGTCGTAGAGATCGAGGATGCCGTCGTCGAAGCGCTCGATGACCTCCTTGCAGAAGGACTCTGACACCTCGGGCGGGATGATCGCAACGAAGTCGTCGCCCCCGATGTGGCCAACGAACGCGCCGGCGATGCCCAGGCTGTCGGCGGCGTCGTTGAAGCACTTGGCGCAGAATCGGATCACCTCGTCCCCACGCATGAACCCGTAGTGGTCGTTGAATGCCTTGAAGTTGTCGAGGTCGCCATGGACCAGTGCGAAGTCACGGCTAGAAGTGATCCGTTCCTCCACCTCGGCGGTGATCTTGAAGTTTCCGGGGAGCCCGGTCAGTGGTGACAGGTCGCGAGCGGCCTGGGTCCGGCGCACGACGGCTCGCACCCGTGCCACCAGCTCGTTGATGTCGAACGGCTTGGTGATGTAGTCGTCGGCCCCCAGTTCGAGGCCGCGGACACGGTCCTCGGGCAGGCCCCGGGCGGTGAGCAGGATGATCGGGATGTTGCCGGTGGCCGCCTGGCTGCGGAGTCGGTGGAGGGCGGTGAGCCCGTCCATGCGGGGCATCATGATGTCGAGGACGATCACGTGAGGCGGGTTGGCAGTCGCCTTCTGAACCGCGTCTTCACCATCGACGGCGGTCTCGACCTCGAACCCCTCCAGCTCGAAGTTGACCTGGACGACGGCCAGGATGTCCGGATCGTCGTCCGCGATGAGGACTCTCTCACTCATTACCTTCAATTGCCCTTCTCAGTTCAGCAGCTGCCGCCGGTGGATCATCGGCGCCGAAGATGGTCGTTCCGGCGACGAGGACATTTGCCCCAGCCGACACTGCTTTCGGCGCGGTTTCGAGCGTGATTCCACCGTCTATCTGAATATCGGTAGCCAGTTCCCGCTCCTCAACCCATTCTCGCGCCTGCTCGACCTTGGGCAGGACCTCGGGCATGAAGCTCTGCCCGCCGAAGCCGGGCTCGACCGACATGAACAGGACGAGGTCACTCAGCTCCATGAACGGCGAAATCGCGGCGAATGGTGTGCCCGGATTGCAGACGAGGCCGAATCCGAGCCCATGCTCACGTGCCAGCTTGGCGGCGTCGGTGGGGTCGGGCATCGCCTCGATGTGCATCGTGACGGAATCGGCCCCCGCCTCGGCGAGCTCAGGCAGATAGGCATCG
Organism: Actinomycetota bacterium; assembly: GCA_032155085.1. Classification (GTDB taxonomy): domain Bacteria; phylum Actinomycetota; class Acidimicrobiia; order Spongiisociales; family ZC4RG35; genus JARDZU01. The sequence goes on from JALDXM010000008.1 coordinate 12,214, forward strand.
GGATTGGTTGTCATCAAATGGCAGTCGAATCGGAGCTTGGTCAGCGGTCGGATGCCGGATATGACCGGGATCCCGAAGGAGATGTTGGGCACGAAATGGCCGTCCATGACATCGATGTGGAGCCAATCCACCTCGGGCTCCACCGCGGTGATCTGACGCTCCAGACAGCGAAAGTCGGCCGCCAGCAGGGACGGTGCGAGCTTCAGGTCGCCCATGGCGGGAGTCTATGTAGGCGGCTCGCTCAGGCCACCACGCCGCTCGACCTGCGCAGCCCACGCAGCCAGGAGGCACCATCCATCGGCTTCTTGCCTGGTGGCAGGATGGAAACCAGCTCCATCCCACCACTGGCCAGCCCGGCCACCGGGAAGCCCGATTCCCCGATCCAGGTGCCCGGCGTCGGGGCATGGGAGGCGGGCCGAGCCTGAAGGACCTGGTGCGGCTCACCGTCGATTACCAGCGTCGCTCCCGGTGTGGGGGACAGTGCCCGGACCCGGTTCACCTCGTCTCTCAGGTTGCCGGAGACGTCGATCACGCGCTCCCCCGGCTCGATCTTGCCGGCGTAAGTCATGCCCTCGTCACTCTGGGCCACCAGATCGATCTCGCCGGCCAGGTAGCCGGGGACGACTTCGGCCATGAGCCTGCCCCCGAGATTGGCCAAACGCGAGGTGAGGGCTCCGGCCGTCTCTTCGAGCTCGATGTCTATCGCCTGAGCAGTCAGCACTGGCCCGGTGTCCAGCCCTTCGTCGAGTCGAAAAATCGTCACGCCCGTCATCGGATCCCCCGCCATGATGGCGCGGCTCACCGGAGCGGCTCCACGCCAACGGGGAAGCAGCGAGAAATGCAGGTTGAGCATCCCCTGCGCCGGGATCCCGAGGGCAGTCGGCCGGAGTATCCGTCCGTAGGCCACCACCACGGCTAGATCGAGCGGGCCCACCGTCCTCAGCACGTCGCTGAGGTCGTCCGCGGACTCGGGTGTGGCCACATCGAGGCCGAGACGCTCCGCCTCGACCTTCACCGGGGTCGGTTTGGGATCCCTTCCCCGTCCCTTGGGCCGGTCGGGCCGGGTGATCACCACCGGGATCTCGTGGGTGCCGGCCAAGGCCAAGAGGGTGGGCAGGGCCGCCTCCGGGGATCCCAGGAAGGCGATACGGCTCACTCGAAGGTGGCCAGCCCCAGCGCCTCGTCCCTCAGGTCGCGCAGGGCCCTCTTGCGGACCGGCTTGTCGAGGCGATCGATGAGCAGCTTCTGGTCGAGATGGTCGACCTCATGCTGGAGGACCCTCCCCAGAAGACCGTCCCCCGCGTATTCGACATCATTGCCATCAAGGTCGATGGCCTTGACGCGGGCGAATCCGGGGCGGGTGATCTCCCACCAGTGGCCAGGCACCGAGAGACACCCCTCTTCGTACATCCACTCCCCGCTCAACTCGACGATCTCCGGGTTGATCATGACCCGTGGGCCTAGCTCGTCCTGAGCGTCGAACACTGCGATGCGACGCGGCACCCCGATCTGGTTGGCGGCGAGGCCGACACCCGGTGCCTCGTACATGGTCTCGATCATGTCGTGGACCAGCGTCCTGACGACGTCGTCGATCTCGGTGACCGGTTTGGTCTCGAGCCGGAGGACCGGGTCGCCGAAGGTCCTGATCGGGTAGGTGGCCATGGTGGCGAGAGGATAAATCGCGTGTGCCGTGTAGTACTGACACAGAGACTGCTTCGGCTCAGAGATCGATCGGATCGGCGTCTATACGCACAGGGGCGCCCGATTCCCGCCATTTCTGCACCACGGGCCTCAGGAGGGGCCTCACCGAGCCCAACGGTCCCTGGAGCAACCACCGCCAGCCCTGAGAAGACGGGGCCGGTCCGAGCAATGAAGGTGGGGAGAGGCCCTTCAAGTCGTCGTCGAACCGCTCCGGCCCTTCCGCGCCTCTGACCTCTATGGCGAGCATCTCGGTGGCAGGGGGAAGGCCGAGACGTGCCCGCTCCGCAAGAAGACTCTCCAGGAAAGCCATGGGATCGCCGCGCCTCAGTGCAGTGACAAGTGGAGCATCGGGGAGCGAGGTCTGGGCCATCATCCGCCGCCCCGAGCCCGGCTCCACCGAGTTGGCCAGACGGGCCAGGATCCGGAGCGCCTCCTCACTGGTGCGGTAGTTGTGCCCGAGCATCAGGCCGTCGACGTCGACG
>JALDXM010000009.1:0-14271 GCA_032155085.1 Actinomycetota bacterium
ACTGGCGATCCCGCCGATCAAGCCACCCCCGCCGACCGCCACGACGATCGACGTCGCACTGGGGACTTGGTCCATGATCTCCCGACCGCATGTTCCCTGTCCGGCTACGACGGCCGGATCGTCATAGGCATGGAGCTCGACAGCGCCTGACCCGGCGGCCCATGCTCTGGACGCCGCCAGGGCCTCTGCATAGTGCCCGGGGACGACGTCGACTTTGGCCCCCAGGGCCCCGAGCCGTCCGATCTTCTCGTCCGGAGAGGAGTCGGGAACGAAGACCCTGGCCCCCCCACCGAGAGTGAGGGCCGCATGCGCCACGGCCAAGCCGAAGTTGCCTCCGGAGGCGGCGACCACCCCGGCGTCAGTCACAGATGCCGCCGTGAGCGCGGAGAAGGCACCCCGCACCTTGAACGATCCAGTGGGCTGAAACGAGTCGAGCTTCAGGAACAGCCGATAGTCAGATGACAGGGCGTCGCCGAGATCGAGCACCGGAGTGCGCCGCACGTTGTCGTGTATCCGGGTTGCCGCCGCGATGATGTCGCTTCGGGTGATCTCGACCATCGAGAGAGGGTAAGCACCCTGGTTGGGCCCGTAGCCTGCGCCTGTGGAACTGGGACCGTTCCCCGACATCGGCGGCTACAGCGAGGCGACCCGACTCGATCAGTCCGACCCGCTTGCCGGCTTCAGGGAAAAGTTTCACTTTGCCGACCAGGATCTCATCTATCTCGACGGCAATTCGCTCGGCCGTCTCCCCAAGGCGGTCAGCACATTGCTGGAGCAGGTAGTGGAGGAATGGGGCGTGGGTCTGATCCGATCATGGAACGAAGGGTGGTGGGACCTCCAGATCGAGTTGGGTGATCGTCTGGCACCGCTGATCGGCGCCTCCCCGGGTGAGGTGATCATCTCCGACTCGACATCCGTCAACCTGTACAAGCTGGCCGTGGCCGCACTCCGAGCCTCGGATGGTCGACGCAAGATCGTCACGGACAGTGCCAATTTCCCGACCGATATCTACGTGCTGCGAGGAGTCGCCGAATCCAACGGTGGCACGCTCGAAGTTGTGGCTTCTGAGGGGTCTCACGAGCCTGAAGCCGCCATCGGGTCTGCCCTGGACGGTGACACCGCTCTGGTCTCTCTTTCCCACACCACATTCAAAACCGGTTACACCTACGACCTATCAGCTGTGACCGAGGCGGCACGTCGGTCGGGCGCTGTCGTGCTCTGGGACCTGAGCCATTCGGTTGGGGTCATGCCGATCGAGCTGAATCAATCAGGAGCTGACCTCGCCGTTGGCTGCACCTACAAATACCTGAACGGAGGTCCCGGCTCGCCGGCATTCCTGTACGTGCGGCGCGATCTGCAGCAATCACTCGACAATCCGATCCGTGGTTGGTGGGGCCACGCAGAACCCTTCGCCTTCGACCTGGAGTTCCGGCCAACAGATGGGATCCGCAGATTCCACACCGGAACCATGCCGATTCTGTCGCTGGCCGCGATCCGAGCCGGCCTCGACGACGCGAACGAGGCAGGAATCGATCGGATCAGGGCCAAATCTGTCTCCCTCACCGAGTTCTTGATCGGACAGTGGGAGGAGCATCTCACCCCACTCGGCTTCAGTCTCGCCACGCCGATGGAACCGTCGCTGAGAGGCTCACATGTGTCTCTGTCACATCTTGAGGCGTGGCCGATCGATCGGGCCTTGATCGAGATGGGAAAGGTGATTCCCGATTTCAGGGCCCCGGACAACCTGAGGTTCGGCCTGTCACCGCTCTACAACACCCACCGGGAGGTGCACACCGCGGTTCAGCGGATCAAGGCCATCGTGGAGTCGGGCCTCCACCGCGGGTTCGAAGGACGCGAGGTCACGGTCACTTAGTACCTGGTGACCGATGGTGGGCGATACTGGACTTGAACCAGTGACCTCTCGCGTGTGAGGCGAGCGCTCTAGCCGGACTGAGCTAATCGCCCTGGAGGGCCAAGGATACCGGTAGACCGCTCACTCCACATAGTCGACCCGGATCACTCGGCTCATAGAGTGTTTCCATGCCGAGCATCGGGTTGGATCGACATCGTGAATAGGGCTGAATTCGATGCTGCAGTCGATCGTGCCATCGAGAGTCTTCCCGAATGGGTCACCGACCGCTTGGACAATATCCACGTCGTAGTCGAGGAACGTCCAACCGCCGAACAAGGAGATATTCTCGGGATCTACGAGGGAGTCTCTCTTCTCGAGAGATCAGCGGATTATTGGGGCGCATTGCCCGACCGCATCATTGTCTTTCGGGAGCCGCATCTCGCCCTTGGGCTCAGCGATGATGAGCTCGAGGATGAGATACGAAGAACCGTGTTACACGAGATCGCCCATCATCTCGGCATTGACGACGAGCGATTGCACGAATTGGGCTGGGACTAGCTCAAGCGGTGCGGCGTCGTGTCTGTGGTATTCCGGCCTTCCGCAATAAATCAGCGGGCACACCGAACTCCCGCCACGTGGCGTAGCTGATTCCCTTCCTCTCGGAATATGCCTTAGCGTGCTTCACGAAGTCACCGGCCAGGGCTTCCTGGTCCGGACCGGTGCCCAGCGATTCGAGGGCCTGTTCCGTCTCGGATCTGGACTGCATCAAATCGAGTCTGCGCAATGGGTTGGCCTCGGTCACGAGCTTCGAGTCGATATCAGAGATCTTCTTTTGCAAGCTGTCTTTGGTGACCGGGCGGCCTCGTCTCTTGGGCCCTAACGACGCCAGATAAGCCTTGACCGATCGTGCCTCCAAACGCCCTTGTGCCAGCGCGGCCTTGTGCTCTTGTGACATGGCCATAGTGATAACTCCTTGTTGCGACTTCGTCGATCATACACCCATAACTCCCCACAGTTCCAAGCAGAATTAGACAAAGAACACCCCCATCAGAATAGGGGTTTTCTGGGGTAGGAACATCGAGTCTGGCTCAGTGACAGCTCCCGGTGCCCACATCGATTGACGTCGAACCGGGCTCAGGCACGAACTCCCAGTCGTAACCATCTGCATACAACCTCAGCGCTAGAACTCCGAACGTCTCGAGGCGAGCCTCGCTATTGGGGACAACAACTTCGAAACTCCGGATACCCCTGCCGCCGGTACCGGCCACGAACTCACGGATGCCCCGGACCGGGTCCCGGTTGCCCTCGGGGTCCTGGGGTGAAAATCGCTCGTAGTCGTGGTCGTGGCCGTTGATCACGACCTCAGCCCCATGATCGTAAAGAGCACGGAAGAGCGGTTGGACGGAGGCCTCACCGCCGTGCGTGCCCGAGCTGAAGAGCGGGTGATGCCAGTAGGCAAGAGTGCAGGCTGCACGTGACGCCGCAAGATCCTGCCGAAGCCAAAGCTCCTGAGGGGATCCGACCTCACATCCCCCGATGTCACCGCAGTTCGAATTCAGCACCACCACGTGCCAACTACCCGCCTGGTAGCTGTAATACCCCTGCCCTGGAGTACCTGCCGCCGCTCCGAAATAGTCGAAGTAACCGGTGGCACCCGGTGTCCCGTATTCGTGGTTGCCCGGAGAAGGACGGGTCCGCTCCTTGTGCCGGCCCCAGGTCGGGTCGTAGCACTGTGCGAATTGTTCGGGTGTTCCCTCTCCGTAAGCGAGGTCGCCCGCCACGAAAACGATGCTGTCCGGATGTTGCGCGACCAGCTGATCCAGCAACGCAGCGGTCACCGACCCAGCATCGTCACAGCCCGTGATATCGCCTGCGCCGACCAACAGGAACGAGTCGCCCGGCAGTCGCCACGACCCTGCTACTGGCAGCATCGAGGTGTCGCCAAAGGAGAGCACCTCGTCGGCTACGCCCTGGGTGTTGGTATAGCGCAACAAGAACTGGGAGGTGGAAGGCCGGAACAGGGCGGGACTGTCGACATTGTCGACGATGCCCCAGTCACCCGCGACCAGGCGATCACCTGGGTTGCCGTAGAAGTAGCTGTGGTCGGCTATACCCGTCGTGAGGCTGTCGCGGAAATACACGAGCCCCGTGGACTCCCTGTGCAGCCCGACTGTGTCGGTTCCGTCGCCGTTGAAGTCGCCAACGAACGGTTTGTCACCGGGGTTGCCGAAGACGTAGGAGAGGTCGGCGGCGCCCAGGCCACCACCATCTTCCCCGAGGACATTGACCACGTATATGCGTGACTCGGCCGGACGGTATACGGAGATCGTGTCGCAACCGTTGGCGTCGAAGTCACCAGCCAGGGGCACGTCGCCGGGATTGCCCAAGAAGAACCGGATATCGGCAATGCCCTGTGTGTTCGAATTGCGCAGATAGACAAATCCGTCGCTCTGCCGATAGAGCCCCGGAGTATCTGTGCCGTCGCAGTTCCAGTCACCCATGAACGGAAAGTCCCCTGGATTTCCGTAGGAGAAGCTGTGGTCGGTGCCGCCCGCCCCCCTGAGATGCCATATCCCGGTTGTGGGGTCGGCGAGACCGACGCTATCGGCAACCTGACCTGAGTCGACCGATTCGGATACGACCTGATCCGAAGGCTCTGCAGCGCTCGCCGGCGACAATGGCGCGGCCACGAGCAGCGGGATGAGGAACGCGATCGTCCTCCGGAGATAGACCCCCCAAGCCAAGATTCTGAGGAATGTACGCCACCCTGAGGACGGATGTGGGCGGCAGCTACCTGTCGATCACAGGAGGACACAGGAACCAGAAAACCCCCGTCAGAACGGGGGTTTTCGTATGGTGGGCCCTACTGGACTTGAACCAGTGACCTCTTGCGTGTCGAGCAAGCGCTCTAGCCGGGCTGAGCTAAGGGCCCGAGGCGACGACCGGAATCGAACCGGTGTGACGGGTTTTGCAGACCCGCGCCTAACCACTCGGCCACGTCGCCGAGACCGGACGACTCGAGTCGTCGGAGCGGAAGACGGGATTCGAACCCGCGACCTCAACCTTGGCAAGGTTGCGCTCTAGCCAACTGAGCTACTTCCGCAGGACGGCACATTCTAACGGTCCCCCGGTCCCAGCCAAACGGGCTCAGGAGCCAGTCGATCCGAACCCTCCGGCCCCACGACTGGTCTCGTCGAGGCTCTCGACCTCCACCCAATCGACGGCGGCGACCGGCACCACGGCAAGTTGGGCGATCCTTTCCCCCTTGGCGAACTCCACCGTCTCGGTCCCGTGGTTGATCAGGAGCACAGAAATCTCGCCCCGGTAGCCGGAGTCGATGAGGCCCGGCCCATTGACCACACCGATCCCGTGACGTTTGGCGTGGCCGCTACGGGGGATGACCAGACCGGCGAATCCGTCCGGGATCGCCACTGCCAGCCCGGTGGGCACGGCGGCTCGCTCTCCCGGGTCCAGCGAAATCGCATATCTGGCCTGAAGATCGACTGCGGCATCGCCGATATGAGACCTTGTGGGAATTTCCACTTCCGAATCGAGTCTTACGAAACTAGCTTGCATCTCGGGGTCACGGGGCATCGGGCGGGATGACCGGACGACTGTAAATGAGTGCCTCCGATGACTGCCACCTCTCCAACCAAGCGCTTCTTCCTACGAATCACCTCCATGGAATCCCTGGGGTTCATGGACGCGCCGCCCCGAAGCTGGACCACCCCGCCATCCCAACCGGCTGAATCCGAGGTGAAGAGCTCGCAGGTATCGGCACTCGTCCCGGTGCCGAACGGCCGGCACAGCCGGAACGGGCACACCGGCGAGTTGGTCACCGACATGTGGGAGACCACCGAGTTGCATGCCCCCTCGCTGGAGGAATGGATCCCGCAGTCTTTCGGCTCCAAGCACCTCGGTGGGCGTCGATTCCGTTGGCCAATGGTGCTCCTGGTCGTCGTGGTGACCCTTGCCGTGGCCGGCATCGGCTATCGCCTCTACCGCCAGCCGGCGGATGAGGCGGCGGCAGCCTTCGGCGCGGTTCGCTTGGAGGCCGAAGCTCTGAACACGTCGTTGCGTCAGGTGGCGCCACTGGTCGATGACATCGATCTCGATCGTCTCCCCGCTGCCAACCGGGATGCGTCGGTTTACCTGCAGATGGGCGACCTGGCCCGATCGATGTTCGCCGCCTCGGCAGCGCTTCCGGCCGACGGCACATCTGAACGATCCGTCGCCGCCGATGCGGCCGGCATCGCCATCGACGTCTCGAAGCAGCTGATGGATGTCACCACCTACCGGACCGCCCTGGAACCTGCTCTCACTTTGCCAATTCTCGAGACCGACCCCGATCTCACCGACCTCACCACGGCCACCGAGGCTTTCACCGAGTGGCGAACCGGCTTCGAGTCTGTCCGGGCCGCCCTGCCTGCAGACGTGGCCCCACAGGCTTCGGCGGCGCTGGACCAATTGAGCGCCGGCCTGGATCAGACGCAGGAGGCCTATCTCGAGGCCATGCGCACCGACAACCGAAGCGCCGCGGTCGAAGCACTGGGCACACTCCGAGCGGAGCTGCAAGGGGTGAGACAGGCCATGATCACCGACCTGGAAGCCGTATCAGGGACTTTGTCGGACCTGATCGATCAGGCACGGGAAGAGCTAGCCGGGTTGCTCGGCTGACTCCAGGGCAGCCACTTCCTTCTCGAAGTCGGCAGCTCCCTGGAAATCTTTGTACACCGAAGCAAAACGCAGATAGGCGACTTCGTCGAGCTCGCGGAGCCGCTCCAGCACCACACGTCCGATCTCTTCGGAGCTGACCTGTGACCCGGCGCTTCGAAACGATGCTTCGGCCTCCTCCACCAGACGTTCGATGGCCGATCCCGACACCGGTCGGTCGGCCAGCGCCGCCGATATCCCCGCGGAGAGCTTCGCCGGCGAGAACGGCTCGAGACGGCCGTTTCGCTTCCGAACCATCAGCTGGGGCTCGAGACGCTCGTAGGTGGTGAAGCGGTGGCCACAACTCTCACATTCACGCCGACGTCTGATCGCCAGCCCACCTTCGGCAGGCCGGCTGTCTATGACCCGTGTGCTGGGTGCGCCGCAGGCCGGGCAGAGCATGGGGCGCAGGGTATACGCCGAGCCAACGCTCGGCTGAGCTAGCCGATTGCGGGGACGAGAAGGACCTGACCCGGCTGGAGAGAATCGGCGTCGATGCCACTCAGTCGTGCAATGTCGGCGACCAGGGGCCGCAAGTCCGCGCCGGGCTCGGCGAGGGCCGATGCGATCGCCCACAACGTGTCGCCTGGCTGGACCACATATTCGGCAGGTGGCGGCGCCGGAACGTCGGCTTCGGCCGATCCACCGATCATGAGGAAGACCACAGCGAGGGCGGTGAGAAGCAATGCGAGCCGGACGGACAGCTGCAAATTCGCCTTCTGCATGCGGGTCTTCCTCCTGATCGGAGCCCCTGACGGGATTGCTGGATGCAGTTCCTGATCGAACATGCGTTCGTCACTCTATCGAACATCTGTTCGCTGTCAAGGTGCTGGCGAACATATGTTTGGCGGCGAACTCCTGTTCGATTAGATTGACAGGCAACGGAGTCGATCGAGGAGTCCGTAGAGGAGTCCCCAAAGGAGTAGCCGTGCTCAGCGAACGTCAGCAGCAGGTCCTGGAGTACATCAAGAAGACCGTGGCGGAGCGGGGCTACCCGCCCTCGGTCCGCGAGATCGGTGAGGCCCTCGGCCTCTCCTCACCCTCGACGGTCCATTCCCATCTCTCCGGCCTGGTCGCCGCTGGCGCCCTTCGTCGCGACCCCTCCAAGCCGCGAGCCATCGTGGTGGTCGGGGAGGCCTCGCGAGATACAACACTCGAAGCGCCCGCGTCCCGGCCGGAGCGGGTACGTGACGTCCCGGTGCTGGGCCGGATCGCCGCCGGCACCCCGATCCTCGCCGCCGAGCACGTCGACGAGGTCATTCCGCTCCCGGTCGATCTGGTCGGGAGTGACCCGGTGTTCCTGCTCGAGGTCAAGGGTGACTCGATGGTCGACGCCGGGATCCTCGACGGTGATCTGGTGGCCGTCCGCAGCCAGAAGGACGCCAGGGACGGTGAGATCGTCGCCGCGCTGATCGACGGGGAAGAAGCCACGGTGAAGCGTCTACGCCGGCGGGGCGGCAAGGTGATCCTCGAGGCGGAGAACCCGGCCTACGAGCCCCTCGTCTACTCCGACGGTGTCGAGTTGGTGGGCAAGGTGGTCAGCGTCCTCCGTCGCTACGCCTGATCGACCACTCCCTCGAAGACATACTCCGCAGGTCCGGTTAGCCAGGCGTTGCTGCCTTCGATCGTCACCTGACCCGATCCACCCCGGGTGACGACCTCGATTTGCCCGTCCTTGCCCTCCAGAGCGACGGCGGCCGCGGCCACCATCCCGGTGCCACACGCAAGAGTCTCCCCTATCCCCCGCTCCCACACCCGCATGATGACCCGGTCCCCATCGACCTTGATCACCTCGACGTTGCACCCGGTGTCGAACCCCGCCTCACGGGCCACCTTCGGCCCCACGATCATCAGATCGATGGCGTCGGGGTCATCGACGAGGCGCACGGCGTGGGGGTTGCCGGTATCGACTAGCTGATACAGCTCACCCCCGATCGTCTCGTGACCCTCGATGAGCACTGGGCCGACCTCGACTTCGATGGGTCCGTGTCCCACCCGGACGTTTCGCATCCCGATCGGGGTATCGACCTCGAACTCCGACGATTGGGCCCACCCTTTGTCATGGGCGTAGCGAGCCACACAACGAAGCCCGTTGCCGCACATCTCGGCCGGACTGCCGTCGGCATTCCAGTAATCCATGACGACCGGCGGGCCGGGAGAAACCACCAGAACACCATCGGCCCCGACCCCGAACCTGCGGTCGCAGAGCCGGACCACGTCTGCGGTGTCAGGCTTCTCCGGGCCCTCCAGAATGATGAAGTCGTTGCCCAGGCCCTGCATCTTGGTGAACACGTGCCGGCTCAATCGAAAGTCTCCAGGATCCGTCCCAACCGGTGGTCAGGATCGTCTATCCACGGGATCCAGCGTATCCGCGGATCTCGCTGAAACCAGGTGCGTTGTTTGCGCGCCAGCTTCTTGCTGCCGGCCGCCGCGCGCTCGAATGCTTCGTCCATCGAGATCTCATCCTCGAGAGCGGACAGGACCTCCCGGTACCCAACCGCGCTCCTTGCGTTGCGGCCCATCCTCGGGGCCAGCGACCGCACCTCGTCCACCAGCCCGCCTTCTCGCATCTCCCGAAGACGGACATCGACGCGGGCCTCCAGCCCGGACCCGGGATCCACCCCCACTGCCTCGAAACCGATCTCGGGCACATACCGACGCACGTCCTCGGCAGCCGCCGAGGCGGCCCGGCTGCTTGGTGTCTCACCGGTGAGCTGATAGATCTCGACCGCCCTCACCAAACGTCGCTGGTTGGCCATATCGACGAGGGCGGCGGCACCCGGGTCGGCGCCGAGGAGCTCAGCAGCTAGCTCCCCGGTCTCCCGGCCCTCGAGCTCACCCCGCAAATCCGGATCGGTTGGGGCGAAACTGAGCGGATCGACTAGTGCCCTGAAATGGAGGCCGGAGCCACCGGTGATGACGAGGGCGGGCGCCTCTGTCTCGTCCAGAATTTGCCGCCCGAGACTGCGAAACCTGGCCACCGTGAACTCCTCCGTAGGCTCGGCGACGTCTATGAGGTGATGGACCACACCATTGCGCTCCAGCACTGTCGGCTTGGCGGTGCCGATGTCCATCCCCCGATAGACCTGCATCGAATCGACAGAGACGATCTCCGCAGCGAAATGCTGGGCCAGCCGTATCGCCATCTCCGTCTTGCCTGAGGCCGTCGGCCCCAGCAAGGCCAGGATCCGGGTCAGATCGGGCTCCCTATCAGGTGGTGCTGATGTGACGTCTCGATCCTCACATCGAAGAAGGCGCCGGCTCGATGCTGCCCGGCGACGTGGACCACCTTGCCCGTCCGTGTCCGCGTGGTCGCCACTCTCTCATCTTTGCGGGAGGGACCCTCCGAGAGCACCTCCACCCTGACCCCCAGCAAGTCGGCGTTCTTCTCGCCCGATATTCGGTTCTGGAGGTCGGCCAGCCGGGCGAAACGCTCCCGTATCACGCCATCGGGAACGAAGTCGGCGGTCATCTTGGCCGCGGCCGTGCCGGGGCGCGGCGAGAAGATGAACATGAAGGCACTGTCGAATCGAGCCTCCTCGACGACCTCCAGCGTGAGCTCGAAATCTCCCTCGGTCTCCCCGGGGAAGCCGACGATGACATCTGTCGAGACCGCCAGCCCGGGGATGATGTCGCGGGCCATCTGGAGCCGGTCCATGTACTTCTTGCGGGTGTAGCCACGATGCATCGAAGACAGCACCCGGTCCGACCCCGATTGGAGTGGGAAATGCAGCTGCTCGCACACGGCGTCAGTCTCGGCCATTGCCCGGGCCACGTCCTCGCGGAAGTCGTTTGGGTGAGGACTGGTGAACCTGACCCGGCGTATCCCCTCGACCTCGCCGACCCGGCGTAAGAGCTCCCCAAAGATGGGACGGCGGCGACCTTCGAGGGCCAGGTCACGTCCATAGGTGTCGACGTTCTGCCCGAGAAGAGTCACTTCGACCACCCCGTCGGCGGCGAGTCTCTCAACCTCTCGGACGATGTCCCCGGGGCGTCGGGACACCTCGACCCCACGCACGGAGGGGACGATGCAAAACGTGCAGGTGTTGTTGCACCCCACCTGGATCGTCACCCACGCCGAATGCTCCAACTCTCTTCGCACCGGAAGCGACGACGGCATTGCCTGCAGCTCGTCGACTACCTCGGTTATCGGTCCCCAGTTCTCGGCGTGGTCCATCAGGTCGAGCACACGGTCCAAGTTGTGTGTGCCCATCACCACGTCGACCCACGGCGCCCTTTCCCGCACCAGGTCCCGATCTTTCTGAGCCGCGCACCCGCCGACGACGAGCATCATCTCGGGGTTGAGGTCTTTGATGGCCTTGAGCTGGCCGAGGTTCCCGTACATGCGGTTGTCGGCGTTCTCTCTGATGGTGCAGGTGTTGATGTAGACGACGTCGGCCGATTCGAAGCCTCTGGCCGGGGTCATTCCGTCGATCTCGAAGAGGCCGGCGATGCGCTCGGAGTCGTGCTCGTTCATCTGGCAGCCAAAAGTCCGGATGAAATAGCTCCGGCCGGTGCGGGTAGGCAGGCGACGAGCCGGCTCACGCACGGTCGGATTGGGAAGCAGGACGGTCTGGGTCATGTAGCCGGCCTCAGCGGGCGTAGTCGGTGGCCCGGAACTCCCTGATCACTGTGACCTGGATCTGTCCCGGGTACTGGAGATCTTCCTCGAGTTTACGGGCGATCCTGCGTGACAGCTCCCTGGCATCGAGATCGGAGACATTGCCCGGATCGACCACCACCCGGACCTCTCGGCCGGCCTGCAGGGCGAATACGTGGTCCACCCCGGGGAACTCCATGGCCAGCGTCTCGAGACGCTCGAGACGCTTCACGTAGCCCTCCAGGGTTTCCCGGCGGGCGCCCGGGCGGGCGGCGGAGACGGCGTCTGCGGCCTGGACGATCACGGCGAGGACGGTCCGAGGCTCGACTTCGTTGTGATGGGCTTCGATCCCATGGACCACCGCCGGGTCCTCGTCGAAACGCCGGGCGATCTCGGCCCCGATGAGGGCGTGCGAACCTTCCACCTCGTGGGTGACAGCCTTGCCCAGGTCGTGGAGCAACGCGGCCCTCTTCACCGGTGCGGGGTCGATGCCGAGCTCCGAGGCCAGCATCGAGGCGATGTGGGCGGTCTCCACCAAGTGGTTGAGGACGTTCTGCCCGTAGGACGTCCGATACTTGAGACGGCCCATGAGGGTCACGATCTCCGAATGCATCCGGGACACGCCGGCCTCGACCAGCGCCCACTCACCGGCGTCGCGAATGCTCTGCTCCACCTCGGCACGGGCCTTCTCGTACGCCTCTTCGATCGATGCCGGGTGAATGCGCCCATCGGCGACCAGTTTCTCGAGCGTGATGCGGGCCACCTCCCGGCGCACCGGGTCGAACGAAGAGACTGACACCGCCTCTGGGGTGTCGTCCACGATCAAGCTGGTGCCGGTCACAGACTCGAGATGGCGGATGTTCCGACCCTCACGACCGATGATCCGGCCCTTCATGTCGTCAGAGGGCAGCGCGATGACAGAGACGGTCGTTTCGGTGACGACCTCCGACGAGAGTCGCTGGATGGCGGTGGCAAGAATCCGCCTCGCCCTGCGGTCGGCTTCCTCCCTGGCCTTTATCTCGAGGTCGCGGACAACGATCATCGCCTCGCGCCTGGCCTCGTCCTCGACCTGGGCCAGCATCTCGGTCTTGGCCGCGGTCACGTCGATGCCGGCAACCTGCTCCAATCGGTAGCGAGCCTCTTCCTTGAGCCGCTCGAGGTCACCCCGGGAAGCGGTGATCTCCTCTTCCCGGTCGATGATCATCTTCTCTCGTTGGGCCAGATTTGAAGCTCGCTGATCGAGGGTCTCCTCACGTTGGCCCAGGCGTGTCTCGAGGTTGGAGAGCTCTAGACGCCGATGCTCCAGGCTTGCCTCTTCGCGCTCCCGATAGGTCTCCGCTTTGGCCCGACCTTCCTCCTCGGCCTTGGAGAGGATGCGTTGGGCCTCGAGCCGGGCGCTGGTGACGACGTCTTCGGCCGACACCCCATCCCGTTCCCGCTTCCGGGCTATTGCCAGCCGGGCCAGCAGGTATCCGAAGCCCAGGCCAAGGACAATCCCCATGATCGTCAATCCGATGACGGGAATGGTCTCCATCGTCGGTCCCCTTTCCCGGTGGGAGAAATGAACGTGCCGAGCATCCTGTCCCGTAGGACCCGATGCCCGGCACACGAATGGAAGCTGGCTAACGACGCGGGTCGATCACCCGTCGGTTCGCTGGCTCCTTCTGTTCACGTCTTCTTCCCGGTGTTTCAGTTCAAAGTCGAGTTCGTGTGAGGACCCGATCCTACACGGGGAACGCGAAAGCGAAATATCTAGTCGGAGATGGGTCCGGTGGCTTCTTCCCCACCTGAAGCGATCTCCTCGGGTGTCTCTTCGCCGGCGGCCGTCTCTCCGAGACCTACCAGCTCATAGACCTTGGCCTGGAGCTGCATCGCCACCTCGGGGTTTTCCCGCAGGAACCGCTTGGCGTTTTCCCGCCCCTGACCGAGCTGGTCGTCGTCGAAGGTGAACCAGGCGCCGCTCTTGTTAACCACACCGTGGTCGACTGCGACGTCGAGCAGGCTGCCCTCCCGGGAGATCCCCTGGCCGAACATGATGTCGAACTCGGCCAGCCTGAAGGGAGGAGCCATCTTGTTCTTGGCCACCTTGACCTTGACCCTGTTGCCCACGCTGTCGGTGCCGTCCTTGATGGTCTCGATGCGACGGATGTCGAGACGGACCGACGAGTAGAACTTGAGAGCGCGGCCGCCGGGGGTCGTTTCCGGGGATCCGAACATCACACCTATCTTCTCCCGGAGCTGGTTGATGAAGATGGCGGTGGTCTTCGACTTGTTCAGGGTCCCGGCCAGCTTGCGCAGGGCTTGGGACATGAGCCGGGCCTGGAGCCCGACATGGGCGTCGCCCATCTCCCCCTCGATCTCGGCCCGGGGCACCAGGGCTGCCACTGAGTCGATGACGAGAACGTCGAGAGCACCTGAGCGGATCAACATGTCGGCGATCTCCAGCGCCTGCTCCCCGGTGTCGGGTTGGGAGATGAGCAACTCATCGACATCGACCCCGATCGCCTTGGCATAGATCGGGTCGAGGGCGTGCTCGGCGTCGATGAAGGCAGCGATCCCACCGTTGCGCTGGGCCTCGGCCACGATGTGGAGGGCGAGGCTGGTCTTCCCCGAGCTCTCCGGGCCGTAGAGCTCGACGATGCGGCCGCGTGGGACGCCACCGATGCCTAGGGCAAGGTCGAGGGCGAGGGCACCAGTCGAGATCACCTCGACCTTTCGATTGGCTGCCTCCCCCATCTTCATGATGGCTCCCTTGCCGAACTGACGCTCGATCTGGCTGACCGCCATATCCAGGGCTTTGTCTCGTTCCATCTCCAGCTCCTTCCTGAAACCTTGCTCTATGACGGTCAACGTATCTGCCCGCTGGGACAGATCTCGTCCACATCCGGGGGGCGACCCTCGGACCCCCGTTGCCGAGACGTCTGATACTAGACCGAACAGGTGTTCGTCATGGTCATTTACCCGACCAGGGGGAAGGTTTCAAGAGGCTCGTATCTGGCCCCACCCCGCCCCAGGTGAGATCGATAGACCACGATCGACCGGCAGCGCCATCTCAACCGGACCTCGGGGAAGGAGCCGATCAGATCGCTGACGTCCACCGGTGGCC
>JALDXM010000010.1:0-13976 GCA_032155085.1 Actinomycetota bacterium
CTTCGAGGCGCCGAAGGATCAGGCAGACGACGGGTCGGCGTTGGTGAGGGGGTAGGCGAACCGGATCACCCCCGAGGAATCGACCGCGATGAGCCCACAGGCCTCATTCGGGGCACAGTGGTCGGCATGGGCCAGCATGGCCTGCCGGATCTGATCAGGCAGACGTGGCACGGGCCACATTGCCCGCCGGCCGGCACGCCTGGTCGTACTCGACCAGGAGAGGAGGCCGCTCGGGGTCGGAGCACGCCGGGCAACTCGGGTCCCGCCCGATGGTCACCGTGTCGAATGACTCATCCAGCGCGTCATAGATGAGCAGCTTTCCGACCAGCGGTTCCCCCAGCCCGAGCAGCAACTTGATGACTTCCATCGCCTCGATCGACCCGATGATCCCGGGCAGGACCCCCAACACCCCAGCTTCGGCACACGACGGTGCCAGCTCCGGGGGAGGCGGCTCGGAAAACAGGCAGCGGTAACAGGGCCCCTCGTAGGGAGAGAACACCGAGACCTGGCCCTCGAACCGGAAGATCGAGCCATGGACTACCGGGACGCGGAGGTGGAGCGAGGCATCGTTGACCAGGTACCTGGTGGGGAAGTTGTCGCCGCCATCCAGGACGACGTCGTACCCGGCCATGATGTCCAACGCGTTCCCGGCGTCCAGTCTCTCGTTGTGGGTGATCACCTTGACGTCGGGGTTGAGGGCGGCGATCGCCTCCCGGGCCGACTCGGTCTTGGCCATGCCAACCCGGTCCAGGTTGTGCAGGACCTGTCGCTGCAGGTTGGTGCGGTCGACGACGTCGTAGTCGAGGATGCCGATGGTCCCGACTCCGGCGGCTGCCAGGTACAGGGCGGCTGGCGAGCCGAGCCCGCCAGCCCCGATGAGGAGCACGCTGGAGTCGAGGAGACGGGTCTGGCCCGCCTCGCCGACCTCCTGGAGGATTACGTGACGTGAGTACCGGTCACGCTGCTCGGCGGTGAGGCCTTCGCCTGTCGTCCACGGCCTCCCCTCCGACTTCCAACGGTCGAACCCCCCGGTGAGGGAGTACACCCGGGCGTAGCCCATCTCGGCGAGACTGACTGCGGCGAGGGCGGATCTGGCCCCACCCGAGCAGTAGAGAACAACGGGCTGTGTCGGGTCCGGGACCATGCCGGCGATGTCCCGCTCCAGGATCCCCCGCGGAAGCAGGCGAGCCCCGCGCAGCGCCCCCTGTTCGTGCTCTCCGGTCTCCCGGACGTCGATGACCACGAACTCATCGAGCCTCTGCTCGAGCTCCTCCGGTGTCAGCTCGGTGATCCGGGCTTTGGCGGCTCGCACCAGATCTCGATAGGAGCTCATCGGGGACCCAACGCCGGGTTCGGGGCCTCGGGGTCGATCTGATAGCGGTCATGGGCGTCACGCACGACGGTCCTGTCGATCTTCCCTTCGACGGCCAGAGTCGATAGGGCGGTGGCGACGATGTGGCCTGTATCGACCTCGAAGAAGCGGCGCAGCGCCTTGCGGGCGTCGGACCGCCCGAAACCGTCCGTGCCCAATGTGGTGAATGAGCCCGGGATCCACGGATGCACCTGGTCGGGGACCAGTTTCATGTAGTCGGTCACGGCGATGATCGGGCCGCCGACGTCCGAGAGAAGCCGGGTGACGACCGGCACCTTCGGTTCCTCGGATGGATGAAGGAGATTCCAGCGAGCTACCGAGAGAGCCTCCTCGCGGAGTCGCTTGTAGGAGGTGGCCGACCACAGCTCGGCACTCACGTCGTAGTGCTCGGCCAGGTCCTCGGCCGCCTCACGTGCGGCCAGGTTGGCGGAGCCAGAGAAGAGGATGGCGACCTTGGGCCCGGACGTCTCCGGTCCGTCCGCCCATTTGTAAAGACCGTCGACGATGCCTTGCTCGACACCCTCCGGCCTCACCGGCTGTGGGCTGTTCTCGTTGTAGAGGGTGAGGTAGTAGAAGACGTCCTCAGGGTCGTCGCCGTACATCCGCTTCAACCCGTGCTCGACGATGGTGCCCACCTCGTAGGCGAAGGCTGGGTCGTAGGCCTGGCACACCGGGACCGAGGTGGCGAGGAGGAGGCTGTGCCCGTCCTGATGCTGGAGGCCCTCGCCCTCCAAAGTCGTCCGTCCCGCGGTCGCCCCGAGGAGGAAGCCTCTCGTCCGTGAGTCGGCGGCAGACCAGATGAGGTCGCCCACTCGTTGGAACCCGAACATCGAGTAGAAGATGAAGAAGGGGACCATTGGCACCCCACGGGTGGCATAGGAAGTGCCGGCTGAGATCCACGACGCCAGCGAGCCGGCCTCGGTGATCCCTTCCTCCAGGATCTGACCGCTCTGGCTCTCCGAGTAGGACAGGATCATGGAGGCGTCAACGGGCTCGTAGAGCTGTCCCTTCGATGCGTAGATCTTGAGCTCCCTGAACAGGGAGTCCATGCCGAAGGTGCGCGCCTCGTCCGGGACTATCGGAACGACGTGCTTGCCGAACCCCTCTGACCGAGCCAGGCTGCGAAGGAGCCGGGTGAAGGCGGTCGTGGTCGAGGCCTCGATCTTCCCGGACCCGGCATAGACCTCCTCGAAAGTCTCTGAAGGGGGCAACTGGAGGCTGTTCTCGGCAACGACCCGGCTGGGGAGGAACCCACCCAACTCCTGACGACGAGCCTGGAGATACTCATACTCCGGCGTTCCAGGAGCGGGACGGAAATATGGCGGGACGCTCTCGCCCACCAGAGCCTCCTCCGGGATCTCCTCCTGCAGGTGGAGCCGCTCGCGCAGGCCCATCAGCTGCTGGTTGGTCATCTCCTTGATCTGATGGGTGGCGTTCCGACCCTCGACGTCCGGGCCGAGGGTCCAGCCTTTGATTGTCTTGGCGAGGATCACCGTCGGCTTGCCATTGTCGAGCTCGGTGGCCACCTTGTAGGCGGCATACACCTTCCTGAAGTCGAGGCCGCCCCGGCGTAGCGCCCAGATCTCGTCGTCGGACATGTCGGCGACCATCTCCTTGGTGCGGGGGTCCTTCCCGAAGAAGTGCTCACGCACGTAGGCGCCGTTCTCGGCCTTGTACCGCTGGTACTCGCCGTCGACGGTGGTGTTCATGACGTTGATCAGGGCGCCCTCGTGGTCCCGGGCGAGAAGGGCATCCCAGCCCGATCCCCAGATCACCTTGATGACGTTCCAGCCTGCCCCCCGGAACACCGACTCGAGCTCGGTGATGATCTGGCCGTTACCCCGGACGGGACCGTCGAGACGCTGCAGGTTGCAGTTGACCACCCAGGTCAGGTTGTCCAGGCCCTCCCGGGATGCCAGGGAGATGGCGCCGAGTGTCTCCGGCTCGTCGACCTCGCCGTCGCCGATGAAGCACCACACCCTCGACTTGGACGTGTCGTCCAGATCTCTGTTGTGAAGGTACTTGTTGAAGCGGGCGTGATAGATCGAGTTGATTGGGCCCAGTCCCATCGACACCGTTGGGAACTCCCAGAAATCCGGCATCAGCCGGGGGTGGGGATAAGACGACAGTCCGTCTCCGTCGATCTCGAAGCGGAAGTTGTCGAGGTGCTTCTCGTCGAACCTGCCCTCGAGGTAGGCCCGGGCGTAGATGCCGGGGGCGGCATGGCCCTGGAAGTAGACATGATCGCCACCGCCTTCGGCACTCTTGCCCCTGAAGAAATGGTTGAAGCCGACCTCGTAGAGCGTGGCTGATGAGGCGAAGGTGGAGAGGTGGCCGCCGATGCCCTTGGATCGATGGTTGGCCTTGATCACCATCACCGCCGCGTTCCAGCGGATGAACCGCCTGATCCGACGCTCGAGGTGCTCATCCCCGGGAAACTCGGGCTCCTCCTCGGGGGGGATGGTGTTGATGTAGGGCGTCGTGATGGCGCCGGCGACTCCGACGTTCGTCTCGTGGGCGCGCTCGAGGAGCTTGGCTACCAGGTACTTGGCCCGGTCGGGCCCATGCTCGTTGACCACCGCGTCGAGGGAGTCGAGCCACTCCTGGGTCTCGACGGGGTCGGAGTCCGGCATCTGATGGACGTATTCGTCGCCGAGTGTCCGGCTCAGATCGCCTGTCATGGCAAAAAGCCTAGTGAGCGGCCCGGCTTCTCCTTCAGGCTGATCCGGCCCCAGCCGCCTTCTGCTCGGCCGGTGCCAGCCAGTCCCTCGCCACTTTCAAGAAGCGTTGGGGGGCGTCCATTTGCGGGGTGTGTCCCGTGTCGTCGAGCTGCACGAGGTCCCAGTCCGGCCGCAGCGTGCACAGCCACTCCACCGAGGTGGGGGAGACGATGTGGTCCGACATCCCCTGCACCACGAGGGTGGGAGCCTCGATGGACAGGATCATCGTGACGAAGTCAGGTCGCCGGGAGTAGAGACGGGCGATCGATGTGGCGGTGCGTGCGGTTGCGTGCTCAGCCCACGGAAGGCTCTTGCGTATCCGCGCCATCTCCCGTGACTCTTCGATCAGCGACATCGGCACCCGCCCAGGCTTGTGCGTGATCATGGCCAGACTCTTCCGAACCAGCTCCTCGGGCGTGTTGCTGCGAACGAAATGCCGTCCGTAGGCCTCGCCCAGCCCGGGTGTTGCCTGGATCGCCAGTCGCAGCGCTGTGGGCCAATCGAGTCTGGGATCGGGCACGATGGGGGGTGTGGCGGGGCAGACCAGCACAAGGCGGTCGACCAGATCAGGGCGATGGGCCGCGATGAGCTCGGCAAGCAAGCCTCCGGTGGAGTTCCCAATGAGGGTCGACGGCTCCTCCAGCGTCTCCAGGTAGGCGATGACCGAGTCGCGATGAGTGTCGAGCCGATAGTCGGCTCGCGGCGGGCTCAGCCCGAAGCCCGGGAGGTCGATTGCCCGCACCGCCCCAATGTCGCCCAGGCCAGGCCCCACCGCGCTCCAGTTGGTGGTGGATCCCCCCAGCCCATGGATCAGGACAATCGACGGGCCTGAGCCCCCGAAGTCCACCTCGTGGATCGGGCCTTTCGAGGTGTTCACATACCGGCTCATGGGCTGAGGGTACCGGCCCTCTTACACTCGTCTGATGCGACTACTCCTGGTGAGCACCTACGAGCTCGGGCGTCAGCCGGTGCACCTCGCCTCACCTGCCGCTGCTCTCCGCGCCGCCGGACACGAGGTCCGGACGCTCGACGTTGCGCTCGAAGCATTTGACTACTCCGACGTCGCCTGGGCCGACCGGGTCGCCATCTCGGTTCCGATGCACACCGCTACGCGCCTGGCCGACCAGGTGGTGTCCGAGATTCACCGCATGTACCCCGACCTTCCTGTTGCCCTCTATGGCCTCTACGCCGGCGTGGGAGCGGTCACGGTCGACGCTCGACTCGAAGGTGAGTACGAACCGGGGCTCCTCGCTTGGGCTGACGGGCAAAGAGGGGACAGCCGTCATCTGGGACGCTCGGAGTTCGTGGTGCCTGACCGCTCCGGGCTGGTGGAGTTGGAGGAATACGCGCGGCTCGAGCACCACGGGACGTCGGTGCTCGTCGGGGCAGTCGAGGCTTCCCATGGCTGCAGGCACCGCTGTCGGCATTGCCCGATCCCCGTGGTCTATGACGGGCGGATCAGGGTCGTCACCGGCGACCAGGTCCTGGCCGACATCGCCCAGCTCGTGGAATCGGGTGCCCGGCACATCACCTTTGGTGACGCCGATTTCCTCAACGCACCGGCCCACTCTGTCGACATCCTCGACAGGGCCCACCGGGCCCACCCGGAGATCACCTTCGACGCAACCATCAAGGTCGAGCACATCATTCGCCACGCCGACCTTTGGCCTTCCCTCGCCGCGATGAACCTGCTCTTCGTGGTCTCGGCCTTCGAAAGCGTCGATGAATTCACCCTCGGAGTACTGGACAAGGGCCATTCCCTCGACGACATGGTCAGAGCCCTCGACCTGACGATGGCGGCGGGTGTCTATATCAGGCCGACCTGGCTTCCCTTCATGCCCTGGACCACCCCCGAAGATGTGGCGGACATCTTCGAGTTCATCGACGATCACGATCTCGCCGGCGCCACCGACCCGGTGCAGATGTCCATCAAGCTGCTCATGCCCAGGGGATCGCTGTTGGAAGAACGGCCTGAGGTTGCGCCCTATCTCAGGGGGTATGACAGGGAGGCTCTCACATGGCGTTGGGAGTTCGCCCACCCCGAGACCGAGGTTCTCCACAAGGAGTTGGATGCCATCGCAGCCAGTGCATCGGACTGCGGCCAGGAGACCGTGGCGACTCTCGACCAGATGAGAGCCGCAGTGGCCCGGACGACGGGTCGCACCATGCCGCCAATCGCAACTGCGTCGGCCACTCCCCGGCTCACCGAGAGCTGGTTCTGCTGTGCCGAGCCCACCGGCGCCCAGGCGCTCACCATCGCGCGTAGCTGAGACGACAAGGAGAATCGATGAGTGAGCAGATCCTGGTCGCCGAATCCCTGGTGAAGCGGTTCGGCGATCTCACCGCAGTCAACGACGTGTCCTTTCACATCGACGAAGGCGAGACCTTCGGGTTGCTCGGCCCCAACGGCGCCGGCAAGACCACCTCGATCTCGATGGTGGCCGGGCTTCTCGAGCCCGATGGCGGCAGTGTTCATGTCGCCGGGACCCCGATCCGGACCAACTCGACCGCCGGCCGGGCCGACATCGGCCTAGTGCCACAGCAGCTCGCCATCTATCCCGACCTGACGGGGACCGAGAACCTTAGGTTCTTCGGGCGTCTCTACGACATGGCGGACGACGCCCGGGAAGTGCGGATCGACGAGGTGCTCGAGGTGATCGGTCTCACGGACAGGAAGGACGACCTGACGGGGGAGTACTCGGGAGGGATGCAGCGTCGGCTCAACATCGGCATCGGGCTCCTGCACCGTCCACGTCTCCTGATCCTCGATGAGCCGACTGTCGGCGTCGACCCCCAGTCGAGGAATGCGATCCTCGAAGCGGTGGAGCATCTGTCGAGCGAGGGAATCGCCGTCCTCTACACCACGCATTACATGGAGGAGGCTGAGAGGCTCTGTGACCGCGTTGCCATCATCGACGAAGGGGTGATCAAGGCCGAAGGGACGCGGCGCGAGCTCGTCTCACTCGTGGGTGAGAAGGATCGGATCAGCATCACGGTGACCGGGGACCTGGAAGAGGTGGCCCGGGTGGCCTCCGAGCTCCCGGCGGTGCATGAGGCCAGCCCGGCCGACTCCGGTGTGGACGTCCTCGTCGCCGACGCGTCGACTCTGCTGCCGGAGCTGCTGACCCGGGTTTCGGCCACCGGCGCTCACGTCACCGGCGTGGCCGTCTACGAGCCCAACCTGGAGGCTGTATTCCTCCACCTCACCGGGAAAGCCCTACGCGATTGACAAGGCGCGACTGACGATGGGATCGGCCACCCGCATCGCGGAGAAGGATCTCCGGCTTCGGCTGCGTGATCGATCGTTTCTCATCATGGGGATCGTCACGCCGCTGGCACTGGCCTACATCTTCCACCTCGTCTTCGGGAACACGTTCACGGCGGAGTCTTTGGATCTGGAGGTGGGCCTGGTCGACCTCGACGGGAGTGAGATATCGCAGTCCCTGGGCCAGGTGCTGTCCGCGATGGATGCCGATGGCGTCATCCTCCTGTCTGAATTCGAAGATGTGGCCGCCGCCGAGGCCGCAGTCGAGGATGAAGAGGTCGGCGCCTTCATCCAGCTCGACCCGGGACTGGGTCAGGCCGCGGCTCAGGGCCAGCCGTTCACGGTCAAGGTGGTGGGAAACGTGGACAGCCCGACTTCCACGCAGGTCGCAAGCTCCATCGCATCTGAATTCGGCTCGGCCATCGGACGGAGCCAGCTCTCGGTGGCGACTGCGATCGGGCTTGGCGAGGCGCCTGAGAACGCGGCCGCCATAGGCCAGGAGGCCGCCCAGCTCCCGCCTGCGTTCACCTTCATCGACATCTCCGCCGAGACCCGTCAGCTCGACACGAACACTTTCTTCGCGGCCGGGATGGCGGTCTTCTTCCTATTCTTCACCGTTCAGTTCGGAGTGGTGGGCGTTCTCGAGGAAAAACAGGAAGGGACCCTGTCCCGACTCCTGGCCGCCCCGATAAGCCGTGCCAGCGTGGTTGGGGGCAAAGCTCTCCTCTCCTTCGCCCTCGGGGTCATCTCGATGACGGTTCTGCTCGTGGCAACCCATTATCTGATGGACGCCGAGTGGGGCCCGCCGCTGGGGGCAGCGATTCTGGTGGTCACCGGCGTGCTGGCCGCAACCTCGATCATGGGCCTGATAGCGGCGACTGCCACGAGCGCCGACGGGGCCGCCAACCTGGGGGCGATCATCGCCGTGATCCTCGGGATGCTGGGTGGGACCTTCTTCCCAATCGGCCAGGGCAACGAGTTACTGAGCCGGCTGTCCAGCCTGACGCCTCATTACTGGTTCATGCGTGGTCTGGCCGACATCTCGGGTGGCGCGGAGTGGACAGAGGCGCTGCAGGCGGCAGGCGCGCTCCTCCTCTTCTCACTGGTCTTCGGGACGGTGGGCTGGATCCTGCTACGCAGGAGACTCGCCGGATGAGACGGATCTACTCCATCGCCTCGTCGAACGTGCGAAGGATGTTGCGTGAGCGCTCGAACATCTTCTTCGTGTTCATCTTCCCCATCGCGCTGATCCTCCTCATCGGGGCCACGTTCGGAGGTGACTTCGCACCTGGCGTCGGCATCTATCAGGCTGATGACGACCCGCTGGCTGCGGCCATCAGCGATGAGATCCGTTCGGAGGACTCGCTTGCGGTGACCACCTATGAATCCGGTGACGAACTGACCAGTGCTGTCGAGCGGGGGGCCGTGCAGGCGGGGGTGTTGATCCCCGCAGGGGTCAGTCGTCTCGCCGAGTCGGGGAGCCAAATCGAGGTCGAATACCTGGCCAGGCCGGATGGGGCCGGACCGCAACTTCAATCTGTCGTATCTGCCGCGGTCGCACGGGTGATGACCCCGGTGGCCGCGGCACAGTTCGGCGCCGGGAAGACGGGTGCCTCTTTCGACGATGCGCTGGAGGTGTCACTTTCGCAGACTGATCATGCCCCCGGCCTCGAGGTGGAGACCTCCGCGGTGGGTGAGGCCCTCTTCCCGGCGAGCCTGGGGAGGTTCGATCTCGGGGCGTCCCAACAGCTGGTCCTGTTCACGTTCCTCACCGCCCTGGCCGGGTCGTCGGCCCTGATCCTGAGCCGGAAGCTCGGCGTGTCGCGACGGATGTTGTCGACGCCAACGTCGACCGGCACCATCGTCACCGGGGAGGGAGCAGGCCGTTGGGCGGTGGCCATGGTGCAAGGGCTGTACATCGTCGGTGTGACTTATCTCCTGTTCCGGGTGGACTGGGGAGACCCCTTGGGGGCCTTCCTGATCCTGTTGACTTTCTCCGCGGTCGGAGCCGGTGCAGGGATGCTGATGGGATCCCTCTTCAGCAACGACCAGCAAGCCGGGGGCATCTCGGTGGTTCTGAGCCTCGGGCTCGCCGCGCTCGGCGGCTGCATGCTCCCGATCGAGCTCTTCTCTCCCGCCATGACCCGGGTGGCGCATCTCACCCCACATGCGTGGGCCCTCGACGGGTTCGCCGAATTGGTGCGACGCGACGGCACGGTGGCGGACATCCTCCCCGAGCTCGGGGTTCTCACGGTCTACGCCGTTGTCCTCCTGGTGTTGGCCGGCTGGCGGCTGCGTGTGGTACTGACCAGGCCATCAGGCTGATGAGAAGACATGGCTGAACAGCGAATCGACGGTGCCGGTTGCCTGGGACGGGTCCTGACCCTGCTCGGCATCATCTGGCTCGGTGTCGTCGTGTTCGCAGGGTTGTTTGGCTTGCGCGACGACGCCGGGGGACTCGCCACGCTCATCGGGAGCACGCTCCCCGCACTCGTTCTCCTCGGGGCAGGTCGCACCCTGAGCCGTCGTGCCGCCGAGCGAAGGGACGCACCTTCGCTTCCTCAGCCAGAGGCGCCAACAACACCGTCCTCCACCTCACAAACGCAGAAACCACCTGCACCGCCGGCACCGGCCCCGTCGCAGCCGTCGGAGGTCTTCCCCAAGCCCACGCGATCCGATCCCGCCCCCCAGCCGGAGCCTCCGGTCGAGCTGCCACCACCACCGACTCCGTCACCTCCGAAGACATCACAGGAGATGATCGAAGAGGCCCGCAAGCGATGGGGCACCGGCCCCCGACCCGGCAAGGAGGGGTCTGATGGAGGGATCTAGAGCGTGATAGAGATGGCGGGCTACAGCCCGCGGGCGGCGAGACGCCGCGCTTCGCGCACCTCCTCGGCGAATTCCGACCTGCGCTGGGCAACACCGGGAGCGTCCTCTATGAGCCCTCGGTTGGCGGCAAGGCTGAGTGCGGACTTGAACAGGACCTGGCTGGCGCTCTCACCCGAGATCAGTTTCTCCTCGATTCGGTACATGCGAGCCCGGGCCAGGCATGCCTTGAGGAAGGCCTTCTCCTCGAATCTCCGTCTCATCGACTCCAACTCGTCCCCAACGACCTGGTAGGCGTCGAGGATCGGCAGGACCGCCCAATAGGCGACCGGCGGCCCGAGCTTGGCCAGCACCTCTGATGCGCCGGTCGTCGTCAGGACCCGGTCCCAACCCGGGACGTCGATGGAGATGTCGATCTCGATCGCTTCCAGGAACTTCTCCTTCTCCGGGAAGAAGAACTCGAATTTGAGCAGGTCCCTGAGACGGAGCAGGGCATCCCTGACCGGTTCAGGGCGCTCGTCACCACTCTCGGCCACCTGTCCGATCGCCATCTCCGCCAGGGCCCGATTGACGAAGAAGTGCACGATCATGTTCCGGTAATACGAGATCCTGATCATCTGGTCTTCGTCCAACCAGAACACCCTTCGGCCCAGGGCCTCGTGGCTGCTGACGTTGTCGTGCTCGGCGAGCCAGTCCAGGATCGCCGACACCCGGGCCGGGTCCCGCAGGTCGGCGTCTTCGGTGGTGGGCAGGCGCCTGGCTGAGGCGAACTCCACCAGCCGCGACGTCTCCTCGGCCAGCTGGCCCGAGGATCGGGCCGTCCCCCTCGCCTCGAGCAGCGCCAGACTGACCAGGGCTGTTGGCGTGATCGGGGTGACCTGGCCTATCCGATACATGACTTCAAAGGCGAGTTTCTGGAGGTCGACAGAGGTCTCGTCTTCCCCAATCATCTCGGCGACCATGGCGCGGGCAGACACAGGCTCGCCAAACCGGATGTGGATGTCGCCGTACCGCCGGCGCAATGACCGGACCGCCTTGAACATCCACCCCAGCGACTCCTTCTCCTTGTCCTTTCCCTGCGCCTCCCTCGCATAGTCGGGCACGTCCTGGATCTGGTCATAGGCGATCGAAACCGGGATCAGCTGCAGGTTCTCGGCTTTCCCTCGCTGCATCGAGTCCACGACGTAGCTCAGCATCCCGAGACGGGGTGGCATCAGCTTGCCAGACCGGGAACGTCCCCCCTCCATGTACCACTCGAGGGGAAATCGCTTCTCGATCAAGTAATCGAGATAGGAGCGAAGCACCGCCTTGTACAGCGCATTGTCCTTGAAGGAGCGTCTGATGAAGAACACCCCGGTCCGACGCACCAGGGGCCCGATCGGGAAGAAATTGAGGTTGATCCCACCCGCGGTGTGGTTCGGAGGGAAGTCGTTCTCCCAGAGCATGAACTGCAGGCTGAGCCGGTCGAGATTGGAGCGATGGGCCGGCAGGAAGATGAGCGGATCACCGTCGCCGAGGGCGGCGAGCATCCTGACGTCCTCTTCGGAGTATTTGATGTCGCCGTATCCCTGGCTATAGAGCTTGTGGATCCCGTTGGCGATGAGGTCGATGACATATGGAGAATGGGTCGCGGCGATCTCCCGGAGATATTCCTCTGACTTTTCTCGAGCCACGGCGGATGGGGTCTCCGTCTCGGCAGCGATCCCATCGACGGCCTCGAGGAAGTCGCGGCGGGAGAGGATCGCCTCCGGGACGAACCGTGGGATCTTGTAGCGGTTGCCAACCAGACGACGCTCGGCCCGATCGAGGGTGAGCCACGCCCTGCGGGTCACGAAGCTCGACAACGAATCCACCTGGCCGGACGTCTGATGGTCCGCGGCCAGCGCGGAGGCGTGCTCGCCGACCGCTGCGATCAGGCGGACTCGGCTGGGGCGTGCCGTTCGAATCCAACGCGCTCGCAGGCCCCTGGGGTCTCTTGCATCTCCGGGCCGGAGCACGTCCCACCAGCTGGCCGTCCTCCGTCCACGTTTCTCCGGGGCCAGCCAGATCACCCGTAACGGGATGAGATACGGGTCGTCGGGGGCGGCAAGCGCCCCGGTAAGAGCGACTGAGTCCCCTCCCTTGCCCCTCCGCGAGGAGGTGATCCGGATAGTGGCCGGCTCCCCTCCCACTTGCTGTGCCAGCCACTTCGTGAGCATCGACGCTTCGTAATTGGAGGCGGCGTCGAGCAGATAGACGGGCCGCGAGCCGGTCGGTGCGGCGAGGAGGGTGGGGGGCTCAGCCGGTTGACGGGCCACAGCCCCACTCTATTGGGCTGCCACAATCGGGGCCCTGTGCGAATCGTGCTGCAACGTGTCGCCCATGCCTCGGTCACCGTCGATGGATCAGTGGTCGGCTCGATCGGGCAAGGCTTGCTTCTCCTCGTCGGCATAGAGCCAACTGACACCGGTGAGGACCTCGAGAGGGCAACGGAAAAGGTGATCAACATGAGGGTCTTCCCTGACGAGGAGGGCCGAATGAACCGCTCGTTGTTGGAGAGCGGTGGGGCGGCCCTCGTCGTGAGCCAGTTCACGCTTCTCGGAGACATCCAGAAGGGACGACGGCCTTCTTATGTGGGCGCCGCGCCGCCGGAGGTGGCGGAGCCGATGATCGAGGAGTTGGTCGGGCGGCTCCGAGAGGCCGGCATCCACACCGAGACCGGTGTGTTCGGGGCGGCCATGGAGGTCGGCCTGGTCAACTCGGGCCCGGTCACCTTGGTGATGTCGATCAACCAGGGGAGGGTGCGCTGAAGCGGCGACGGGCGTCACTCCAGTGTCTCGGGCCGACGATCATCCCCAATCCAATCATCAACAGCACCAGGAGCGAGCGGTCGTCCAGACCCCAATCGGCATCGATCCCGAGCCGATCCCAGACGAGGGCCAGGAGCAACAGGACCACAACAGTCACCAGGCTCCCGACGCCGGTCGACCTGGTCAGTGCAGAAGCGACGGCGATGACGATGACCACGATGGGGAATGCCGCCGGCCACAAGCCGAGGATCACACCGCCGCTGATCCCCAGGCCCTTGCCCCCCTTGAAACCGAGCCAGACGTTGAAGACGTTGCCCGCGACAGCGGCGAGCCCTGCGGCCAATCCTCCGGCCTGATCGCCGATCAGCAGGCCGATCACGACCGCGAGAAGGCCCTTGCCGATCTCGACGAGAAGGACGAGAAGGCCCAGGGTGTAACCCCCGAGCCGGCGGGCATTGTTTGCCCCCGGATTCCGCGAGCCCTCTCTCCTGAGGTCCACGCCCCAAAGCTTTCCAAGCCAGACTGCGGTGGGGATCGAGCCGATCAGGTAGCCGGCCACCGCTGCGGCTGTGATCGTCACCCGCCCACCTCCCGGACGGTCACGGGCCAACCTCGAGCTGGCCGGCGGGACAGAATCGCAGGAAGTCGCAGTGATGGCACCAAGAGCCGGGGTTGGGCTCGAACTGCTCGGCCTCTATTGCTTCTGTCAGGCCCTCGATCGTCGCGGCGGCGCTCTCGCGCCAGGGGCCGTCGGCATGCTCCGTGTGGACGTCGAGGCCACCTCCCAGGTAGGCGAAGCTCACGTCGATCTCTCGTGGTCTGTCGAGCCCGAAGTCGTATCTGTCGGCGGCCACTGCATAAGCCTGAAGCTGGACCATCCGGGATGGGTCATCCTGATTCCGGCCGCTCTTGAAATCGACGATCTCCCAATTGCCTTCGTCTTCGTAGATGGCGTCGATGCGCCCTCGTACCTGGTACCCGCTCTCGGTGTGCAGGATGAACGG